>JAGVPT010000190.1 GCA_020052095.1 Bacteroidota bacterium
CAAAAAATGAAAATCAATTTGTTGCGAGCATTTCTATAACCCCGTGTGCCAAAAATGAGTAAAAATCTCGTCTGATCACTCCTATATCGGATTTGAGGACCTAACGGATATCTCGGTTTGGGCAGACTTATCCACTCTCTTCTTTCTCTGATGCCAGAGAAAGAGTATAAGCTCAGCCGAAGGCTGATGAGCCTCTGGCTCAAAAGAGAGCTTTTCGGAATCGTCCCAAAGGGATCCTTTCGGGAGAACCCTTGCGATGCTTGCCAACGCACACGCCAAAGAAAACGGCACACACACGCCTTCCGCGCAAGCCAGCCGTTTTCTTAACGCACGCATCGCCCTCTTCGCACGCCGCCGCCGATTCCGAGTTCATCAACTCATCATTGTTCGGGTCATCACGAAATCGTCGGGTGCGCGGGAGGGAAGGATTCAATCGAAGGGTTTCAATTTCGGTGCCTGCTCCAATGTACCAAATTTCATCCTTCTTGACGCACCAAAATTATCGGCAAGTGTGGCTGGGATTGAATCCGTGCGTTACGATTTCGACAGATTTCTTTTGAGCCAGAGGCTCATCAGCCTTCGGCTGAGGTTACTTTTCCCGCATCCATAAGAAATATTAAAGAGCGGGATCCCGTACAGCGGGACTTTCTCGGAAAGAAAGTAACATCATCTTTTGGTATTCAACGGGCCGACCTATATGAGTCTCTCAGCCCAAGTAATTTAGGCACTAAACCCCCAACTATGTGACGATTTGTCAATCTAAAATAGGCAATTTTGCTCAAAAAATATGGGGTTCTTATTAATTTTCATTAATCAATTTCCAATCCGTTGACTATCTGTCAGGCAATGAATATATTTCATTCCGAAAAATTGTTCCCAATGATAAAAAAGCAAGTCTATCTCGAAACATACGGCTGCCAGATGAATGTGGCGGACTCCGAAGTTGTACTAAGTATTATGTCCGACACCGGTTTTGGAATCACACACGATGCCGCCAGCGCGGATGTCATCTTTGTGAACACTTGCAGTGTGCGCGATAACGCAGAACAGCGCGTTCGCCAGCGTATTAGCATGCTAAAAAATTACAAAAGGGAAAATCCCGGGGTTCTTATCGGCGTTTTGGGATGCATGGCGGAACGATTGCGCACCGAGCTCATTGATAAAGGAAATGTTGTCGATTTAGTTGTCGGACCAGACGAATACCGCAGGCTTCCAGAACTCGTTGAGAGCGCCTTCAGCGGCCAGCGCGGAATTGCGGTAAAACTCTCCCGCGTAGAGAATTACGATGATATTATGCCCTTGCGAACCGAGGGAATCAACGCCTGGATTTCCGTGATGAGAGGCTGCGACAAGTTCTGCACTTTTTGTGTCGTGCCGTTCACGCGCGGGCGCGAGCGGAGCCGGAGCCTGAAAAGCGTCGTAGAAGAAGTGAAGCGCTTGAGCGAACGGGGATTCAAAGAAATTACCCTCCTTGGCCAAAACGTCAATTCGTATCAGGATGGTGAATTCGACTTTGCGGATCTGATTACGCGTGTCTCCGTAGTAGACCGTTCCATTCGCGTTCGCTTCATGACGCCGCACCCACAGGATATGTCGGACGCGTTGATCCAAACAATCGCCGGGAATGAGAACATCTGCAAGAATATTCATCTTCCGGTGCAATCCGGCTCTAACAGGATACTGCAGTTGATGAACAGAACGTACTCCATCGAACATTATCTCGGTCTCGTAGAGAAAATCAGAAATGCGATCCCGGGCGTGACTCTCTCGACGGATATTATCGCTGGATTCCCAACCGAATCAGAGGACGATCACCAACAGACCCTTGACGTGATCCACAATGTCGGCTACGACGGCGCCTTCATGTTCAAGTACTCGCCACGAGAGAACACCAAGTCGTGGGAAATGGGCGACGACATTCCTGATGAAGTGAAGGTCCAGCGATTGAATGAAATCATCGATCTTCAGCAAACAATTTCCCTTCGGAGAAACCAGGCGCATATTGGCACCACGCTTGAAATCCTTGTGGAACGTGAAAGCGCAAAGTCGAATGATGAGTGGATGGGACGCTCGGACACGAATAAGGTAACCGTGTTCCCGAAGGAGAACGCCCGTGTCGGAGAAATCGTGAGAGCAAAAATTCACAATTGTAATTCGGCGACGCTCTTCGGGACGTTGGTAAGTGAACCGGAAGCAATGAGCGAATATCGTCTAGCTGTCAACAGTTGATCACAAGCGCCGGTATGACTATGTCACAAGAGAAATTTCGGATGATACGTTTCACTATCTCGTTGTCTGTTCTCGGGGCAGTTTCCCTTCTCGCACAAATGCCCGAAGCCGAGATCCACAAGCGTTTGGACTTCATCTACAACGGACAAGCCGAGCGCGTTCGCATCGAATTGCCGAGCCTGGAAAAGCAGTATCCTAACGATGCCGGCGTGCAGTACGTGGACGCGATCTTGACAACGGACGGTGCCGCGGCGGTGAAAAAATTTCAAACGATCGTGGACCAATTCCCCAAGAACGAGTGGGCTGATGACGCGCTCTACAAAGTCTACCAGTATTACTATTCCGTCGGCCTCTATAAAACTGCCGACCAGAAACTCGATCAATTGAAACAACAATATCCAAATTCACTCTATGTCGTCGGAACGCAGGTCGATCAAAAACCTGTAGTGAAAGAGAAGGAGCCGGCAATCGAATCAAAGAAGCCGGAAGTGGCGCAGCGGAAGCCCGAAGAGCGACCGAAGGAATTGCGGGATACCGTTGTTTCTGCGCCGATCCCGATCGTCGTAAAATTTGCCGTGCAGGCTGGAGCATTTTCAACCGAAAGGAACGCCCAAAAACAAGTCAATTTCTTTTCCACTATCGGCAAAAAGGCTGTCATCACAACCAAAATGAGTGGTGATAAGATGTTGTACGTTGTGTCCATCGAGGGTTTCACCAAAGAACAAGATGTACGAAGTTTCATCGCAGAATTGAAAGCAAAGCATAACATTGAATCAATTATTGTCGCGAGATAATGTGAGAGATGGAGATACGGGCGTGGAGAGAATGGCGTTCCAGGAAGAACACAACATCATTGGCGAATCGCTGGAGATGCAGGAAATCGTGCAGGTGATTCAGCAAGTCGCGCCAACGGATATCACCGTTCTCGTCACCGGTGAAAGCGGCGTTGGCAAAGAAGTGGTGGCACAGGCGATTCACGCCGCCAGCAGGCGCACGAAGAAACAGATGGTCACCGTAAACTGCGGCGCGATTCCGGAGGGGATTATTGAGAGTGAATTGTTCGGGCACGAAAAAGGGTCGTTCACGGGAGCGAGTGATTCGCGCAAAGGATATTTTGAACTTGCTGACGGCGGAACAATTTTTCTCGATGAGATCGGCGAGCTCCCGACGGGAACACAGGTGAAATTTCTTCGCATTTTGGAAAACGGGGAATTCATGCGCGTCGGATCTTCGACGACAAAGAAGGTTGATGTCCGCGTCATCGCTGCAACGAACAAGGACCTCGAACATGAAGTGTACACCAAGCACTTCCGTCCCGACCTCTTTTACAGATTGCGTTCTGTAAATGTTCGCATTCCATCTCTGAGGGAACGCCGCGACGATGTATCCCTCTTCTTTGCCAGGTTTGCGAAAGATTTCGGTGAGAAGAATAACATCACATTCCTCGGGATTTCGGATGAAGCGATGGGGTTGCTAACCCAGTACTATTGGCCCGGCAACGTGCGAGAACTCCGAAACGTCGTCGAAAGCATGCTCGTTATTGAAAACGGCAGACGCCTCACTGCCGATGATGTGCGGAAGTATTTGAAGGGGTCGCACACAAACGGAGACGAACGCAACCTGCCGGTGTACATCCCTAAGTCGGCAGAATCCGCAGAGCGGGAATTAATTTACCGCGCGCTCGTCGACCTGAAAACCGACATCATGGACATGAAGAATCTGCTTATCAATGGCGGGGCATCCACTGCGCTCGTCCGTCGTGAGACGATCTCCGGCGCCTCAGGCGAAATTCACGACAAAGCCTTTGTCCATCCAGTGCCATCAGAAGAAGGCGTTTCGCTGGAGGAAATGGAGCGGAAGATGATCATCGGATCGCTCCAAAAGTATGAAGGGAATCGCAGGCTTGCGGCACAATCGTTGAAGATCAGCGAGCGAACGCTGTACAGGAAGATCAAAGAGTACGGACTACAGTGAGAGTGCAAGATGCAAATTGCAGTATGAAAAATTTTGACGCCTCCGTTCGTACGACCCTGTTCATTGTTCTTTGCTCATTGCTCATTTTTTATTCCGGTTGTGCCTATTCGTTCTCGGGGTCTTCCGTTCCTCCGCACCTGAAAACGGTAGCGATTCCCTTGTTCGAGGATCAGAGTGGATTCGGCGAGCCGGGACTGCGGGAGAATTTCACGAAGAGGCTCATCGATCTTTTCATCAACGACAACAGTCTGGAAGTTGCAGACCGAAACACGGCAGATTCAATTCTTGAGGGATCAATTCTTACAGTTGCGGATGCCCCGTCGGTTATTGCGCCGGGCGAACAAGTCAGCAAACGGCGCATCAATGTTACGGTGCACGTGGTGTTTCAGGATTTGAAGCTGCGGAAGAAAGTGTGGGAAAAAGATTTTTCAAATTGGGGCGAGTACAGTATGGGCGTCGAGCTGCGGACTGTCGCTCTTACTCAAGCCCTGAACAAAGTAACAGAAGATATCCTGATCGAGACAGTGTCAGGATGGTAATCGGGCATCGAATAATAATACTCTACGAGGTTGAAAAACAACAACAATGAATGATATAATTTTGACAACGTATTTCATTTCTCTTCTCATTCTGTTCGCCTTTGGGTCGCATGGATTTGTGATGGTGTATCATTATTTCAAGCATCGGGACACCACGGACGCGGAGACATTGCCGCTCACGGAATTTCCGATGGTCACGGTTCAACTCCCGATCTTCAACGAGATGTACGTCGTTCGGCGATTGGTTGAAGCATCGTGCGCTATCAAGTATCCTGCCGACAAATTGGAGATCCAGGTCCTGGACGATTCTACGGACGAGACGGTGGAGCTTGTCGAGAACATTGTGCGGAAGATGAAAGAGCGTGGACACAACATCCATCACGTTCGGCGCAGCACGAGACAGGGGTTTAAGGCTGGGGCACTGAAAGACGGCCTCCAGCTCGCGACCGGAGAGTTCATCGCCATCTTCGATGCCGATTTTGTGCCCCGGGAAGAATTTCTCCTCAAGACCCTTCCCTATTTCTACTCTGACAAGAAAATTGGCATGGTTCAGACGCGCTGGGAACATCTCAACGGCGAATATTCTTTGTTGACACGAACACAAGCGATGGCGCTCGACGGCCATTTCGTTATCGAACAGGCGATCCGCAACAAGGCAGGATTCTTCATCAACTTCAACGGCACGGGAGGTATATGGAGAAAAGCGTGCATCGAGGACGCAGGTAACTGGCATTCCGACACGCTGACAGAAGACCTCGATTTAAGCTACCGCGCGCAATTGCGGGGATGGAAATTCAAGTTCCTCAAGAATGTTACTTCGCCGGCAGAGCTGCCGTCGGAGATCAACGCGCTCAAGACCCAGCAATTTCGTTGGACAAAAGGCGCTATTGAGACTGCGCGGAAAATGCTGCCCGCAGTGTGGAAGTCCGAATTGCCCTTCAAAATCAAAGTCCATTCCACGTTTCATCTCACAAACAATATTGTGTTCCCGTTTATCCTCGTGGCAGGCATCTTGAACATCCCGCTGATGTTCATCAAACATGCGGGGGGATATGAATCATATTTTGAAATGATGTCGGTCTTTGTGTTCGCGTTCATCGGTTCCTTCCTCTTCTATATGTACTCCCAGAAGGATGTCTATTCCGATTGGCGGCGGCGGCTGTTCCTCTTCCCTTTGTTCATGGCGGGAAGCATGGGATTCGCGGTGAACAACAGCAAAGCGGTAATCGAGGGACTATTTAACCGAAAAAGCGATTTCATCAGAACGCCGAAGTACAGCATACAGGAAAAGAAAGATTCATGGCTCGACAAAAAATACGTTCCAATAAAATTCAGCTGGACGGTGCTTGTCGAAATTGCCCTGGCGATTTATTGCTTGTTCGGCGTCGTCTCGTCGTTATATTATCTCGAAATCGCAGCGATACCTTTTCAACTGCTGTTCTTCATGGGATTCGGTTTTGTTTCGTATCTTTCCGTTCGACAAGCGCTGCAGGCCCGGCGATTGAAATTGGATGCCGCCCTGCACACCGAGGCTGTCGCGGTGTAGGCTTGATTTTCACCTCTACTTCAACTATTATAAAGCCGGTGCTCTAACACCGGCTTTTTCACTTTGCAGGCCCATGGATTTATCAGAATTCGATATAGATTTTCTCTCTCAAAGACTCTCAGACAATCCCCAATCTCCTCTTTTTGCCCGTCTGGCCGACCTCTATCTTTCCAAAAATCAATCGTCGGAAGCCTTAAAGCTTTGTGAAACGGGGGTGCAAGCGTATTCGTCGTACGCCACCGGGTTCGTTGTCCTAGGAAAGTGTTATCTCGCGCTTAACGAGAACTCAAAAGCGAAACTCGCTTTTACCCAAGCCATGCATCTCAGTCCCTTCAACCAAGTCGCGCGGAAACTTCTTTCTGAAATTGTCTCCGCCGCAGATGAAAGCCCGGAGTCTGCGGTGGGTGAGAGTAGCGCCGCCTCATCGCCTTCCACTGATGCCCCGCCCGAACAACAAATCGCGGCAAGTGCCATCGAAGAAAGTATTGTTGCACCGCCGAGCGTGCAAGTGCCTGAGCCGGTAGTTGAAGAGAGTAGTCTCCCCACTGCGATCGAAGAACCTGTTCAGGAAATAATTCAACCTGAACAAATTCCCACTGTCGAAGCGACCGTCGAGAATAATGTCGCGGCACCCGTAATCGAAGAACGGGTCCCGGAAATAATTGAACCTGCGGCAATTCAAACCTCCGAATATGCCCCTCTGATGTCTCTCGACGATTATATTCAATTCCATACTGCGAACCTCGCTGCTGACAAAGCGATATCGCTCAATGAGTATCTTGGAAATGTTCAGCCGGCAAACGTGCCGGCACCCGTCACGGAATTGGATACACTCGCATCCAAGCTCGAGAATGCCGAACGTTTAGTGCCTCAGGAATCCGAAGAGGAGGCCTCTCCGAAAGAAAGCGTTCCTTCCGATTCGTTGGTCATCACGCCGACTCTCGCGGAGATTTATGCTACACAGGGAGAATACGGCGCGGCAATTCAGGCATACGAGATTTTGATTCTCTCTAAACCGAATGAGCGCGACCGATTTGAAAAACGAATAAAGGAGTTGCAGGCGAAATTGTACGACGGGGGGTAAAAGAGGGGTGATGCGGGTAAGGCCATCCGGTCTCGCCCGGCACAACTACTTTATTGCGTTCACCAGCCTGGTGAGCTTGGATTTCTGATTTGAAGCCTTGTTGCGGTGAATGACTCTCTTCTGTGCCAGTCTATCGAGCAGGGAGACCGCCTCTTTCAGTGCAACCGCCGCTTTCGCCTTATCCGTTTCCTGCCGGACTTTTTTGATCACTGTTTTCATAGCGGATTTTTCGCCTGTGTTGCGCGTTTTTCTTCTCGCCGAGGAACGAATTCGTTTAATTGCTGATTTGTGTTGTGCCATCTTGCTTCCTTATCACCTTGGTTGTCGTGGGTTTATCGTGTTCAATATACTCAAAACTCCGTTCAGCCGCAAGAATATTGCTGTGTATTCAGCATCCTCGATTATTCAGTTCATGCTCTCGCTTCCTGCTGAGGAGGAAACGAATGACACTCTCACCATGCGGCGAATTTATATTTTCTTTTCCCAATAAATATTCTTCCTCATCTCCTCCACCCACTTTTGAAAATTCTCATTCGTCTTAAACTGAAGTGCCAGCTGCTCGAGGCGACGGTAATCGTCTGTCAGATTCATCGCATGTTCCGGTGAAATGGAGCGCACCCACACGATGTGGTAGCCGTACCCCGTACCGAGCGGCACTTTCACCGGCGCGCTGATTTCACCGGATTTCATCGGTTTCAGAACTTCCATGAACGCAGACTCGATTTGGTCGACGGGAATTTTTCCTAGATCGCCGCCGATGTCTTTCGACTCCGGGTCTTCGGAATATTTCTTTGCCAGCACAGGAAAACTTTCCCCTGATTGTGCTCGTGCGCGCAATCGGTTGAGCTCCGTGATGGTCGAATCGTCATCCGCCTTCGATTGCTCGATGGAGAAAAGAATGTGGCGTGTGTGCACAGACTCGCCTCGACGCTCCATCAATTGGATGATGTGGTAGCCATATGTCGTCTTTATCGGTTTGGAAAGTTCACCATCTTTGAGTGCGAAAGCGGCCTCTTCAAATTCTTTTTCGAATACACCTCGCCGGAACCACCCAAGGTCGCCGCCGCCGGGGGCGGAACCCGGGTCGGACGAATACCGGCGCGCGAAATTGGCAAAGTCGCCCCCTGCTTTGATGCTGTCAAGCACTGCAAGTCCCTGTTTGTACACCGATTGGATAACGGACGAATCCGCCTTTGGCTTGATGAAAATGTGGCTCATTTCATACTCGACCGGAATAATTGGAAGACTGTCCTTGTGCGCTCCGAAGAATTCTTCCACCTCCCGGCGCGATACCGAAAGCGATGCCTGCCGACCCTGGCGAATTTTTTCAACCAGCAGTTGGTTGCGGATTAATTCACGAAAATCCCGTTTCATCCGGCTGATGGGCATGTTGTACAACTCTTCGAGCCGTTGCTCGGAACCCGCCTGCTGCACCAGCATTTTTATTTGCCGGTCAAGCCGGTCGGTCACTTCGTCGTTGGAGACAACGACGCTATCTTCAATTGCTTGCGCAAGAATGAGCTTATCGTTGATCAATCCGTCAAGCACCCTATTTCGCAATTCATCCGACTTGGGGTCGAGCTTATTTTGCATGGCCACCGATTGAACCGTTAGGTTTACATCGGACAGGGTAATGATCTCTTTGCCCACAATTGCCGCAATGCGGTCAATCATCGCCTGGCCGAGGAGCGGGTCGGTCATAGTAAGAACGACTGCGGTGAGCAGAGCGCATTTTATCATTCGTGTTTTCATAGTTGCTGTTCGTCTCTGATCAATGCGACGTTATTCGCCAATTTGTGATAGACTATCATGATCGGTGGAAGTCCCTGAGAGGTTAATTTCAACAGTGTGCTTTTTCCTGAGTGCATCCACGTATTCCGCAAAACGCTGTTGTCGTTTTTGCATGACAAGCCTTCCACGAATCGCGCCGTCGACGAACTCTACCGGAGGTACCGCCCCATGCGAGTAGCTTCCTAGAGAGAGGAGGACAAAGTATCCGGCGCTCGTTCGTACCGGAAAAGAGACTTCGTTCGTACCGAGAGCCGAGGCGACCTTCCACAATTTTGACGGAAAGAGCGTCGCCTGCGTATAGAACACGGAATCCGTTTTCGTAATTAACGAAGTGCTGGTATTCTTTGGGTCCTGAAGCGCAGCAACAGCGGCGTCCCATCCATCGCCTTCAAGCGCCGCTTCGCGGAATGCCGCAGCCGGCTCGCGCGAGGAGAAAACTGCAAGCGAAATATACACGATGTCGTTGCGAAGAACGAATTCTTCCTGGTGGTTCCTGAAATATATGGCCACTTCCTCTTCCGATACCGACTGCGGAGTGTCGTTGAATATTTCTTTTTCCAGTAATGCGTTGATCGTGAGCTGACGCCTCGCGTCTTCAAGATTCTTCCTGACGGCGTCGGAATTATCGAGTCCCAACCGTTTCGCTTCTTGAAAAAGGAGTTCGGAATTCACCCATTGACGCGCAAACATCCTTACCTGCATTTCGGAAATGCCGTTTGTGGTGTCAAGTTGCCTGTAGATCGTCTCAAGTGTCAACGTCTGGTCGTCGACTTTCGCAACGTCCTGCAATTGCGGTTGCTGACGCGTACAAGATACCAGCGTGATACTGCACAGGAGAATCAGAGCTAGAGCGGCATGCTTCACTGTTAATTATCTTTCTTTGGCGCCTGCTCAGAGACGTCCTTGAGCGCTTCTTTATTTTTGGTAATCGGATATCTCTTTTTGAGGGATTCGTACCACTCATTTTCCAGGCGCTTCGACTCGAATTCCTGAAAAGCGCTTGAAAGTTCGGATCCGGCCTCTTGAAACATTTTCTCCCGCGCGGGGTCTTTTCCAAGCACCCTGATTATTGTGTGTCCGTTTTCATACGGAAAAGACTCGGAGACCTCGCCCTGCTTCATCGTCCAACCTCGTTGGGTCAGATCATTCGTAGTCACAGGAATCATCCCCCAGTCACCACGTTTATCAATTGTCGATTGACGGGTATTATACTGTGCTGCAACAGAGTCGAAGGGTAGTTTTTGCTTCTTGAGAAGAAACGTAACCACCTTGCCGACGCTATCGGTTGGAATAAATATTTCCTGAATGTTGACTCTGTCTGGCCAGGTGTATTTTGATCGGTTGGCATTAAAATATATGTGCATCGCCGAATCGTTGATCATGACCTTGTTCCACACTTCATTCTGTTCTGCTTTGAAGAGCATAATTCCCTCTTCATACTCCTTCATGATTCTTGCGAAGTCCGGATATTGCGTTTCCATGGTCCGCGCTTTGAACTCAACAATAAGGTTCTTCGAAATCTTGTCGACAATAGTTGTGAAGGTACTCGGGCTTGATAAGGGCAACCCTCGAAGCTCCTGGTTTGCACTCACGAGACGAATGACGGAATCAACTGATATTTTTTCACCGGCGAACGAGAATAATTCCTTTGCCCGCGTTGCAGCGGTGAACGAACTGTCCCACGTAGCATCATTGGTTGTTTTTGTTGTATCGAGAGCCTGGGCCCATGCGGCCGCCCCTTCGTTCGATTGCACAAACTTATATTCTTTCTTCAACGCATCGACGTACGAGTCGTACTCCTTTTGGAAGCGGTATTGCTGATACGAGCTCTTGAGTTCCTGTTCCATGCTCGTAAATGACGGAACAGGCGTTATCTCGCTGATCTGAATGAGATGCAATCCGTATTGCGTCTTCACAATGCCCGAAACCTCGCCGACTTTTAATTTAAATGCCGCATTGTCAAACTCCTGCACCGTTCTTCTTCGAGTAATGAATCCGAGATCGCCCCCTCGCTCTGCGCTAAATTTGTCGTCCGAAATGCTCTTCGCCAGATCGGCAAATTTTCCGCCGTGCTTCAAGGAATCCAACGCGTTCTGTAAGTCTATCATTGTTCGCATGGAATCGTCGCGGCCAGATTCCGGCGAAAGACGTTTCATAATATGGCTGACGTGAATGGATCCGGGATTCGAATGGCGCTCGGTTACTTTTATTATGTGATAACCGAATTGCGTCCGAACGGGGTAGGGCACAAACGTGCCGGGGTCCACGGAAAAAACCGCTTCCTCAAACTCCGGGACCATTGCCCCCGAAGTGAAATAGTACAGGTCGCCCTTGTTGTACGACGCCGATGGATCCTGAGAATTGTTTACGACAAGTTCTTCGAACGGGCGTCCTGCTTTCAGCGAGTCGATAATCTTTACCGCCGTCGTGTATGCCCGCAGTGTATCTGCAGGAGTCGAATTTGCGTGCAGTTGGATAAGAATATGGCTTGCGCGAATTTCCAGTAGTCGGCGCTCATACATGCGTCGCAGGGCGGGACCGTTGATCTCGCTTTCAATCAAATACGTCACGGCAAGATTCTTTCTGTACTCCTGTAGTTCAACACGGGAGTCGGAGTCATTTTGATATCCGCGGTCGTAAGCTTGTCTCACCTTCAATTTAAATTTGAGGTAGAGGTCCAGGAATTTTTCTTTGTCTTCGAGTGATGCTTTCTGAGCGGCTTCAATTCCGCCGTTGTTTTTGGAAAACATCGCGTTGAACTCATCAAGCGTCACGTTGTCTCCGCCGATTGTCGCAACAGCAACACTTTGGTGCGAAGCGCAGCCCACAATCATCAGCGCGAAGAAAATCCCAACTAAAAGGAAACCTGCAAGAATATGAAAACGCATACGATATTTCTCCTTTGTTCACTAATTATGTGCCTGGGGGTTTATTTAGGTCTGATCTTACGCAAAACAACAATTTTCACCACCGAGACACAGAGTCACAGAGAAATAAGAAAGATTTTCTTCTCAATTCACTGAACTATTCAGGATATTCTTACTTAAAGTACCGCGTCTCCGTGCCTCTGTGGTAAGAAAACACTCTATCTGCGTAACATCAGTTAAGGTCATAAAAATAATCATAAATGCGTTGAAAATCAATGACTTTTCGGTTAGATGTTCTACCGCGGATTTCTTACAACCTCGACGAGTTGCTTCACAAAAAAAGCTGTCGCACCCCACACCGGCTCTTTCCACACGTCGAAGAAATACACCTCTCTCTTCGTTCCATTCAACTCAATGATCTTGGAATGTTTCTTGCTATCATCAAAAAATAGCTCCATGGGGATAAAAATGACCTCGGCGACTTCCTTGCTGTTAATCTGTAGTGAGGGAAGCTGTTCGATAAAACCGACGACGGGGGTCACGATGAACCCGCTCGGCGTCTGCAAATCATCCATCATTCCAAGAATGGAAACGGCGGACCGATCCAGCCCGATTTCCTCAAGCGACTCCCGCAATGCGGTATCAGCCGGAGATGTATCGGTTTCATCTGCGGCCCCACCGGGAAAGGAGATTTGTCCTTTGTGGTGTTCCACGGTATCTGTTCGTTTTGTGAAGAGTAATTCCAGGCCCGCCGGCTGCTTCACGATCGGGACAAGTACGGCGGAACTGGTAAGCGACTCTCTCTGCATAACGTGCCTTTGCCGTTGAGAAAGTCTCCTTTGGAGAAACATCCGTGTGAATGGTTCTTCCTTGTTCATCTAATTTTACCGCGGAATGTGGCAAATTTCCATCGTCCATTAAAGATACGGCATATGATCTACATCACCAAACGCAAAGAACGACCCGGATATCTTGTTAGACGATTAAACCGATCGGCACGGCGCTTGTCATATAATCCGTTACATATCAAAACAACGTAGGTTGAGCACAAAGTGCTCGGAAAAAAATGTGACGAGAGTGGAGAACGGCAATTAATTAGACCCTCCGCAAGCAGCAAAACTTCGAGCGATGGTCGAAGCAGTGCGAATATAGAAGGTCTTCCGCCGCGAAGCGTGAGATCAGGAGAAGGCAAGACTGATGGAGAATTAGAGGCGATGCCGGCTCATGATAGGGAAAAAGAGATCAAGGTTTTCGCATGGCAGCGCAAGCAATGAATGAGCGAATGAAATAGTGTTGGAACATATCATAACCAAAATACCAAACTCACACTACTCGGAGGATTTCATGCACACACGTACATTTTTGAGCGGAAAATTTTTCACCGCGATTTATATTGGGATTTTTGTCGTGGGGACGGTATTCATCACAGGCTGCAAGAAAAGTGACACCATCACGGACGCCGGGCAGACTACCACTGTCTCCGATGACGTCGCTAATGCCGCCGATGCGGTTTCCGACGCCCTCGCGAGCAACAACGGCGGAGCGATGGACCAGGTCAATGACGTTTTCGAAATTGCCGGTGGCACAGGTGTTGGCGGCGGTGCCGATGTAAACATGCTCGCTAAGAGCTATGGAGACTCCATCTCGCTCAAGTTCAACACGAGCGATACATCCTGGTCACTCTATATTTACAGGGATAAAGGGATCACCGCGTGGTGGTCACGCAGCTACAAGCATCAATTTATCGGCCCCAGCGGCAAAGC
Source organism: Bacteroidota bacterium (assembly GCA_020052095.1). GTDB lineage: Bacteria > Bacteroidota > Ignavibacteria > UBA10030 > UBA8401 > JAGVPT01. The sequence goes on from JAGVPT010000190.1 coordinate 13,794, forward strand.
GCAAGCTGCCCGTGTAGGAGCAGTTCTCATCAAACATCAATTGCTCACAGGAACCGGTCACTTCCAGACTCTTCGCCTGATCCACGACTTGACGGGCATTTCAAACAACTGGACCGCTTCCATCAATGCTGATACCACAGTAACAATCAACGGGACGTACAGCCGGGCCGGACGGGATAGCGTGATACTCGGTACGCGTAAAGGTACGCTGATGACGAATGCACTCTCGATGACCTTTACCGATGTAAAGGGCCCTCGAGGTCTCAGACGTAATCGTTCAGCCGCAACGAGTGGAACGATAACGGGAACGTACAGCGCTACGATCACCGTGCCAGGCAAGGCGCCGTACACTGTCAACAAAACATTCACGATTATTCTCGGCGGCGGGAATGCCGCTATCACAATTGACGGGACGAAGTATACCGCAGACTTAGCGACCGGCGATCATTAAGCAGTCGCACGTATTTCCACTGCAAAACAAAAAGGACGAAGGTTGGTTAACCTCCGTCCTTTTTTATTTTCCACCATGCTTGAGAGCCGTCCGTTCCTCTCTGTTATTTTTGTGAGGTTTGCACTCTGTGCACTATCGTAGTCGATGCTTGAGCGGTCGGCGTCAAAACAACTTGCTGAATGTTGACGTGGGGCGAGCGGGTTGCGCAGTAGAGCACGGCGTCGGCGATGTCGTCGGGGGTGAGAGGTGTGATCCCTTCGTACGTCTTGTTTGCGCGCTCCTTGTCGCCGTGAAAACGGACAATGCTGAATTCAGTCTCAACTAGTCCCGGGTCAATTGTGCTTACGCGGATTGGCGTGCCGTTCAAATCCAAACGCATGGTGTTCGTCAGTGCATTGACGGCCGCCTTCGTTGCGCAGTAGACATTTCCTTTTGGATAAAATTCGTAACCAGCGATCGAACCAATATTGATGACGTGCCCTTCGCCACGCTGAATCATTCCGGGAATAACAGCGCGAGAAACATAGAGTAGTCCCTTCACGTTGGTATCGATCATCTTCTCCCAGTCGTCCACATCTCCATCTTGTATCGTCGCCATTCCACTGGCAAGTCCTGCATTGTTCACAAGGACGGATATTTTCTTCCAACCGCTGGGAAGTGTATCCATCGTTGATTCAACCTCCGAGCGCTTTCTCACATCGAGGTGAATCGTGTGAATGTCAACCGAAAATTTCTTCCGTAATCCATCGGCAAAGGCATCCAACCTCTCCATCCTCCTCGCAGCCAATAACAACTTTGCACCTTGCCGGGCAAACTGAACCGCACACGACGCGCCGATGCCGCTGCTCGCGCCCGTGATGAAGACTATCTTATTTTTCAGTGAGTGCATTAGTTTTTCATGTTATGATACATAGCTGGAATGGTTACCACTTCATCTTTTCCTTGAGGGATGTAATATGCGCCACGTGATGACGTCCATGCCATGCGTACAACTGAAGAATCCAGTCCACGTTCCTCACACCACTTTGGGGATGTCGAAACGTGCGGGAAAAATCCGACGGTGTTAGCGAGCGCAGAAGCAATACCCACCGTTTGTGAAGGAATTCGAGGATTTGGAGTGATGGCTCAACTGACATGGTGCGACCGTCGACCAATTCGGCCCACAGTTTCTCCTCGTACGGTTTGATGGTCGGTTCATTCTCGGTAAGGGCGAGCTTTATCCGAATGTACGCGTTCATGTGGCTGTCAGTCAAATGATGTGCAACTTGTCGGACCGTCCAGCCTCCTTCCCGGTACGGAGTATCGAGTTGATGATCAGACATTCCTTGCACGGCGGTTCTAAGCTTCGCCGGAGCCTCCGTGATCTGCTGGATTAATTCACGCCGCTGCGCGTCGCTGATGCTTGTGAGTACCTGAAATTTCCCGATTGGATAGCGCAGATCCTCTATGCTTTCCATATGTTTCCTTTTAACTGATATTTGAGTGTGGTAAATTTGCTATGCGTGTTCTCAACTCTTCCCCGAGAGGTCCACCATCTTCGTATCAGAATCCTTAAGATACGGCTTCAAGTGCGGATCTTCCAAGTTTGAAAGTTTCTTCACGATTTCGGCGATCCGGTTGCCGTTTTGGACAACCGTGTTCAGCTCTTTCCGGACATCGCCGAATGTGTCTCCGTCTTTTTTCTTTTGGAGCACCTGAAGCACAAGCATCATAATGCCGAGAGGGTTGTTAATTTCGTGTCCGAGTGTCAACGCAAGTTCGGTGACCGCCTTCTGATGCTGGAGTTGGGCAATTTCTTTCTGCAAAGCGTTGATTCGCAATCCCGCTCTGACGCGTGTGAGCAGCTCTCTATCGTTGAAGGGTTTCGTCACGAAATCATCCGCGCCGGTTTCTATCCCTTCAATTTTATCGTCCTGCGTATCGCGGGCGGTAAGAATAATGAAGTACGTGAAACGCAATTTCTCATCCTGTTTGGCAAGGCGGCAGAATTCCAGGCCGTCCATTTTCGGCATCATCCAATCTGAAATAATCAAATCCGGCGGATCTGCTTTTGCAACTTCCAGTCCTCGCTCGCCGTCTTCTGCAACAAGCACGGTGTATCCCTTTGATGTAAATCTTTTCTGCAGGATAAGGCGGATATACTGGTCGTCGTCGACAACTAAGATTTTTTCTGCCATACGGTAGTTATTGTTAGTTGGATGGAAATGGAAGTTTCGGTTGGACAAAGATCACTTTTTCCCGTTCAAGAATTACCGTGCCGGCGGGAGCGCCCTTCGGTTTCCGCACAAATTTTTTCTCCGTCATCGCCACCGGCACCGATGACGCGTTTTTCATTTTACTGTAGTAGGCCGCGATGGAAGCTGCTTGATGTATCGCCGCCTTCGACGGTTCGCCCTGTGCGCTGTTCATTCTCAGCACAACGTGGGAGCCGCTCGTTCCGCGGCAGTGAAACCATAAGTCGTTCGGCTTCGCGTATTTCGTCGTAAGCATGTCATTGTTGTCACTGCTCTTCCCCGCAAGCACTTGAAATCCCCCTTCGACGGTAAAGATGCGAAACGGCGGAAGGTTTTCTTGTTCCTTCACCGTCAGGTACCCCGCCTGCTGCAACTGAACTTTGTACGTCTGCTGAAATTGTTTGAGCGCTTCATCCGATTGAACGTCCGCGAGTTCGTCATGAAGCATGCGGAGCGTCGATAAGCGCACTCCAAGAGATTTCATACGCGTGAGCGCATCGTTGTGCGCCGTTCTCGCCTTCTTCGCCCTATTGAAGTATTTTTCTGCGTTCAATACCGGTGTCAGCGCCGGCTCGAGCGGTATCGTGAGTGTCCGACCATGCGGCGACGACAGTGTTTCCTGAAGCTCGATGCTCTTCATTCCTTTGCGGAGTTCGTGGAGATGCGCCATGAGAAGCTTGCCGAATATTTCATACTCACCAGCGCGATCATGCTCCGTGCTCTCGGACGATATTTTCTGGAGCGTCTGCGCGGCTTTCTTTTCCTCTTTTTCAAGCCAGGTGGAAACTTGCTCCTTGTTGTTGGTGAAGGTAGAAGAGGCGCGTACCGTGCTCACAAACCGCTGAATTGCCGCTGAAGCGTTCGCGAACGATTCGTGGGTGGATTGCTCAAAGGTTCGGAGAGGTATGAGCGAAAAACATAGGGGTGACCGTCCCTCGTAATAGATTCGCGCCTGCCCTTCTGCTACCGGCGAATTCACTGCGGCGACGATCTTCGCCGTTTCGCGGTAGATCCGTTTCAGCTCGCGATCCGTGACAAGGAAAAGGGGGGACGAAGGAAGAACTTCCGCCCGTAACAAGATTTCCTTCACAAGCGTCGAACCGAGCACTGCTATTGTTTTTTTCAACGAAGAAAAAACCGTCTCGCCGCCGATGGCGCGCACCGTGTCTAGAAACAGGTCTTCATTTCTTACCAGAAGACCATACGCTGGAATTTCTTGTCTCTCACCGACGGGGCGATGGGTTCCGACCATTTCTTTTTTCTTCATGAATGCATCGACTGCTACTGCCACCGTCCCGCCATTCTCCTGCTTCCACAGAATGACGTTTGCACGTGAAGCAAACATCTCGCACTCCAAAGTCAAATTGTCTTCCATCTCCACTATCACTACGCGGTCGTTCTGAACGCACAGTACGTTTTGAATTTTCTTTCCTCTCGCGGCAGGGAAGAGATCGACGGAATTTTTTCGCGCTCGATAATTTCCTTCGCGAAGATAGAGAAAATTCCCCGACGCTTCACACGACACGATGACTGTTTGCGCCGGATGCGCTTCTATGCTAATGCATAGTTGCTGCTTATTCTGTGAATACAATTCAGAGATTCTGGTGCCGGCACACTGCTGGTGGATGAGGCGTGCGATTTGGACGAGCGTAAAGTAGTTGGAGAGCATTTTCAGTTATCCACATATTGAAGAAAAATATATCAAAAAACGCCGCAAAAGCAAACTTCGACTGAATAACTTGTGGATAAGTCGGTGCTTAACCTGTCGAGAACTTTCCCTTGCCTGCCATAGCGGATTTTTGTATTTTTAGTATGAAATGGTAAATTTCTTTAACCTGAAGCGTGTATGATCCAAAGCATGACGGGGTACGGACGCGGCGAGTGTTCGAAAAAAAACATCGCCGCCGTTGTAGAACTTCGAAGCGTCAACAGCCGATTCTTTGAATTCAGCTCGCGGTTGCCGCGCTCGCTTACGCTGCGCGAAAACGAAATAAAGGAGATCATCCGGTCTAAGCTCGCCCGCGGAAAAATTTCTCTTACCGCTGCATTGCAGAGCGAGACAAACGGTAAACTGCCGCTCAAAGTCAATACCCCCGCGGCTAAATCGTATTACAAGTTGTTAAATCAGCTTCGCGCGTCGCTCAGGCTCAAAGAAACCGTGAAGCTGGAACATGTGCTGAGATTTTCCGAGGTCTTTGAGGGGGGCATCGATGAAGAGGGGGTTAGTGAAGAATGGGCCGTGTTTGAAGAATCGCTGCAACTGGCTGTGAAAGATCTTCAAACAATGCGGGCGAATGAGGGGAGAGAGATCTCCAAGGACATGATTGCACGGGTAGAACATATTCAGAAGGACCTGGTGCATATTGAGGCGACTTCAATACAGCGCATTCCAGAGGAACGAACCCGCCTGCATGAGCGCATCATGCAGCTGGTAAGCGACAAGAGCGTTGTCGATTCGCAACGACTTGAACTGGAAATTGCCTTGCTCGCGGACAAGCTTGATGTGACGGAAGAATGCGTTCGGTTCCGTTCGCACAATAAATTCTTCCTCGACGCATTGCACAACGACGATGCCGCCGGTCGCAAGCTGAACTTTTTGATTCAAGAGATGAACCGCGAGGCGAACACCATCGGCTCGAAGTCGAACGACACCGAAATCGCCCATCTCGTTGTTTCCATAAAAGAGGAGCTCGAAAAGATCCGCGAGCAGTTGCAGAATGTTGAATGACTTTCTTGCTGGTCCGCAGCAGTTTGAATGAAGAATCCAAAACTCTTTGTTGTTTCAGCGCCCAGCGGCGGCGGGAAGACGACAATCGTCAAGGCCGTATTGGAGCGTCATCCGGATTTTGAATTTTCAGTTTCCGCCACAACAAGAGCGAAACGGGCAACAGAGGGAGAGGGGAAAGATTATTTCTTCCTTCCCAAAGAACAATTTGAGCAATTGATCCGCCAGAAGGCGCTGGTTGAACACGAAGAGATCTACGGCAATTATTACGGCACGTTGAAGCGCGAAGTCGACCGTGCTCTGCTCGCCGGCAAGTGCATGGTGTTCGATGTGGATGTTCATGGCGGTCTTTCGATAAAGAAACTCTACGGCAACAAAGCGGTGATTATGTTCATCGAACCGCCGAGCATTCAGGTTCTTGAAAACCGCCTGCGGAACAGAAAGACGGAAGACGAGGAGACATTTCGACGGAGAATGGCGCGGGTCGCTTCGGAATTGGAAATCGGCAAACAGTTCGATTACAGAATCGTCAATGACACGCTTACACGTGCAATTGACGAGGTCGACGAAATTATTACGAGACAACTTTCATCAAACTAGCAAGAGGTATTCATGGCAATCAAACCGCTCGAAATTCATACACTCGAATCGAAAGCAGCAAATGTGTACGAGGCAATTGTTGTGCTCTCAAAACGGGCGCGCCAACTGAACGAAGAGACAAAGATCGAATTCAACCAGCGTATTGAGACGATCGCCGCACTTCCAAGCAACAGCAACTCCGATGAGGAAGAAGTCGACGCAAATCCGGATCAACTAAAAATCAGCCTGGAATTTGAGAAGCGCGCTAAACCGACAGAACAAGCCATCGACGAATTGATGGGCGATAAATTGGAGTTCCGTTATAAAGAGGAAGAAACCAAGGAATAAATTCCCTGAGCCAGCGGCAACAAAGCTTGTGCTGAAGAACAAAAAAATATTGGTCGGCGTCACCGGGGGAATTTCGGTCTACAAAATGTGCACCGTTGTCCGGCTGTTGAAGAAAGCCGGTGCGCGCGTCCGTGTGATGATGACTCAATCGGCAACGCAGTTCGTCACACCTCTCACGTTTTCCGCGCTCTCGCAGGAAGAGGTGACAGTCTCACTGTGGCCGGAAAGCAACCGCTCGACGACAAATCTCGGTGTCAAGCATATCGACCTCGGATTATGGGCTGATGTCATGCTTATCGCGCCGGCGACGGCGAACATGATAGCGAAAATCGCGCGCGGAATTGCCGATGATGTCGTTTCCTCAACGGTGCTTGCTCTCCGGTGTCCCTTGCTTGTTGCTCCCGCAATGGATATGGATATGTATCTTAACGAAGCAACGCAGGAAAATCTCACCCTCTTGCTCGAACGCGGTTGTCATGTTCTTCTTCCTGTTGAAGGTGAACTTGCCAGTGGTCTTGTCGGACCGGGTCGTTTGCCGGAGCCCGACGCTATTGTCGCTTTTGTCGAGTCCATTGTAAAAAAAACTCCGCGGGACCTGCAGGGGAGAAAAATCCTCGTGACGGCGGGACCGACGCATGAGCCGATTGACCCTGTTCGATTCATAGGCAACCGGTCATCTGGCAAGATGGGGTTTGCGATTGCCAACGCCGCGGCACAGCGAGGAGCGAGCGTCACTCTCATCAGCGGGCCGGTCGCTCTTGTAACTCCGAAAAATGTTTCCCGCATCGATGTAGAGACGGCGGAACAAATGCGCGAAGCGGTAATGATTCAGGCGAAAAAGTGCGATGCCGTCATCATGTCCGCTGCCATTGCCGATTATACCCCCATAAAGCGGGCGGTAAACAAAATCAAAAAGGATGACTCGCCAACGTCCGGTTTGACGCTCGAACTCAAACCGACATCCGATATATTGCGCGAACTGGGTTCAAAGAAAAACAGAGCGATACTTGTTGGTTTTGCACTTGAGACGCAGAATGAGCTGGCAAATGCAAAAGAAAAGCTCCGCAAAAAGAATTGTGACCTTATTGTTCTTAACAGCACGCGCGACGAAGGCTCCGCGTTTGGCGCAGAGACGAATGTTGTCACTCTTATCGGGAAGAACGGAAAAGTGGAAAAGCTCTCGAAGATGCCGAAGTTCGACGTCGCCACAGAAATTCTGAATCGACTCGCAAAGTTGCTGTAATTCTTTTTCATGGAGAGAGCAGCCGACAAACTGCCTTCTCTCATTTCTTGTAGAGTATGTCCGATCAGAAACCCTTCAACCCCGCTGCTCATGGGATTGTTCAACTTGTTTCCAACGTTCAACAATATTTCATGCAAGAACAGGATTTGTTTGGGAACATCATCTATCCTTCATCAGACGATGAGGGAGGGAAAAAGGGAGCAGGAGCCAAAGTTGTGAGCGGGTATCCCGATGAACCGTGGGCGGGAACCGTGACATTGGCTGAGTTGAACTCAACGATTTGTGACTGTCAGAAATGTTCACTCGGCGCGACCCGCACAAAATTTGTCTTCGGCGTCGGAAATCCGAACGCGGACATTGTTCTTATCGGCGAGGCGCCGGGGGCGGACGAAGATGCACAGGGGGAACCATTCGTCGGCCGGGCGGGACAACTGTTGAACAAAATCTTAGATGCAATCCACTTCAAGCGGGAAGAGGTGTACATTTGCAACATCCTGAAATGCCGGCCCCCAAACAACCGCGAACCGGCGTCCGAGGAAGTGCAAAAGTGTGAACCATATTTGTGGAAGCAGCTCGAGCTGATCAAACCGAAAATTATTTTGTGCCTGGGAAGAGTATCCGCACAGGTGTTGCTGAAGACCACCGACACATTGACCAAGCTCCGGGAAAATGTGCACGACTACCGAGGCATTCCGCTGCTGGTCACGTATCATCCGGCGGCGCTGTTGCGCAATCCCAACTGGAAACGCCCTGCATGGGAAGATGTGCAGAAGTTGCGGAAAATGTACGACGAGATGAAAACAATTAAAAATTGAAAGTGAAAAGTTAAAAATGGAAACCCACACTGTACGCCGTTCAATTAATTTTTCATTTTTAACTTGAATTTTTAACTTCCCTCTATGGCCGAGATTCTCCGACATAATATTTCTCCGAGCGACGGGCCTTCCGAAGGCAGGGTGCCGCCCCAGGCGGTCGATATCGAAATGGCCGTTCTCGGTGCCATGCTCCTCGAGAAAGAAGCAATCTCTAAAACTCTTGAGATCCTCGACGACTCAGCATTCTACAAGCCGGCGCATCAGAATATTTTTAAGGGTATGGTTGGATTGTTTGAAAAAAACGAGGCGGTTGATTCTATTACCCTGGTCGAAGAACTCCGTCGCCGGGGCCAGCTCGATGCAATCGGCGGTCCGGTGTACATCTCCGAGCTGACGATGCGCGTTACCTCCGCCGCAAACGTCGAATACCACGCGAAAATCGTCTTAGAAAAAGCACTCCTACGGAATCTCATCTCCGCAAGCTCCGAAGTCACCAGCCGCGCGTTCAATGAGACAGAAGATGCGCTTGACCTTCTTGACGACGCGGAGCAGAAAATTTTTCAGATCTCCGAAAAACGGATGAAGAGGAGTTTCCTTTCGATGCGCGACGCCGTCTTCAATACAATGGAGATGCTGGAGAGTATCCACGGCAAGCACAGCGGCGTTACAGGCGTCCCGTCAGGATTTTCATTGCTTGATCAATGGACCGGCGGATTTCAGCCATCGGATCTTGTTATCGTCGCGGGACGGCCGAGCATGGGCAAAACCGCGTTCGTGCTTTCCGCCGCGCGAAACGCCGCAATCGACCACGGCGTCCCGGTCGGTTTCTTCAGCCTTGAAATGTCTGCGCAGCAACTTGTGCTCCGTTTGATCTGTGCCGAAGCTCGTGTCGACGCACATAGCGTTCGCACCGGAAAGTTGCCCGAAGATCAATGGCGGAAGCTTAGCACGCAGATTGGTAAACTTCACGCAGCAAAAATTTTTATTGATGATACCCCCGCACTCGGAATTTTGGAACTTCGCGCGAAGGCTCGCCGGCTCAAAGTCGAGCACAGCATCGGCATGGTAGTGGTAGATTATCTTCAGTTAATGCAGGGGCCGAAATCTGCCCAAAGCAGGGAACAGGAAATTTCCGTTATCTCCCGTTCACTGAAGGCGCTTGCAAAAGAACTCAATATTCCGGTAGTGGCCTTGTCACAGTTAAATCGCGCTGTCGAAGCACGCAGTGACAAGCGCCCCATGCTGGCAGACCTTCGCGAATCGGGTGCAATCGAACAGGACGCCGATGTGGTGCTCTTCGTCCATCGTCCCGAGATGTACGGAATTAAGATGGAAGGGGATAAATCGGTGGAAAATATCGCCGACATTATCATCGGCAAACAGCGCAATGGCCCGACGGCAGATGTACAGCTTTCATTTAGGAAGCAGTACGCTCGTTTTGAGAATCTCGCCATGCCGTCATTCGATGAATACGCACCGGTAACGCCTGGCGCTGAAACGCCATTTTGATTAGACGCCATCTCAAAAATGACTGGGCGTGGACCCTTCGACGCGCCCCGACAGGTAACGTCGGGACTTGCTCAGACCTTATGTTTAAAATAGTGCAAGCCTCAAAGCAGTTGTGTAGATTTCAGTGTCAACCAAAAACCCACAACAAAGCTCGGAGGCTTGCGA
>JAGVPT010000226.1 GCA_020052095.1 Bacteroidota bacterium
CTCTCTAAAGACGGATAAAGCTATTTCAATCCCTTATGGCAGTCCTAGATGGAGGCGATCTCCGCATGGTTTACGCCAATGTTTGAGCCATTTCCCTCGCTTTGCCGAATTCATGCCAGCGTTCCAGCTCGGAAACAAGCTCGTTCCACCGCGCACCCACATGGGCTACCAAAAAGGACTTCTCATCGCGAGAAGTCTTTTTTTGTGCAAAGACTAGCGATAATTCGGGGGTTCCAAAAGAATCACCATCGAATGTGAGCGGTTTTGCGAAAATCAAATGCTGAAGGTTGATTCGAGCCTCATAATCGTCCGCCAAATCCAACCAAACCTTGGAAGCATTGCGGATGAAATGAAAACAATAATTCAAAGCCATTTCCATATCCAACTCTTTCTGTCGCGCGTCTTGGAGAAGTAGGCGTTTCTGATCGATGCGCTCGTTGACCAAGTGCTTTTGGGTCACAAATTCGTCATCCGTATATTTGCCGTTGCGGTGGAAGTCGAAAACGGTTTGACGTTCGTGCTCGAGTTTTTCGATATCCTTGCGAACACGAGCGTTCGTCTCATCGAATTTCTTGTATCGCTCTTGCCACGCATCGAGTACGACGGCCTTGAACAGCTTTTCGTACTTCGTATCCGGCTCGATGGTTTCCAAGAGTTGAACAAACTTCTGCTCAAACAAACCCTTTTGAATGGATTTTGAATGCGTGCATTTCTTACTTCCATGATGATAGTACGGATGGCGTTTGCCTCTGCGGCTACGAGCAAAGCTCCCAGTTAGCGGCTGATTGCAATGTTGACAGATAACGAAGCGCCGCAAGGGGAAAGCAGGATTATTGAAAGCACGCGGCTTACCTTTGAGGTGAAGCCCGCTTTTCACATTCTGACATTGAGCAAACAGCGCCTCATCAACAATGGGATCAAAATTACCTTTCGCCATCTCACCGAATGCCTTGATTCGACCGCAATACACAGGGTTTGTGATGATCTTCTAGAGCGTCTGTTGAAGTGGGTATTTTCCTTCGCGCGTGCGTAGCCCGCGATCTCCCAATAGATGAGCCAATGCCTTGAACGTATACGTGCCCTTTGCGTAGAGCTCAAATCCCAAGCGAATGAGCGGAGCTCGATCAGGTTCAGGCATGATATTCGTTTTCTTGCCCTTGATTGGTCTGTGATAGCCAAGCGGTGCTGACCAGCACCAAATACCCTCGCGCACACGAGCTTGCATCCCGCTCTTGCAGCGTTCGCGGCGATTGTTGTTATCGAATTCAGCGAAAACGGACAGCATTCCCTCCATCGCTCTCCCCATCGCACTTTCATCAAACGTTTCAGTAGCAGAACGGAGCTCTGTACCAGCTCGCTTGAGCAAGCTCCGGACAACAACGTGGTCGTCTTGGTTGCGAGCAAAGCGATCAATCTTGTAAACGATAAATTGATGAACGCGGCCTTTCTTCTGCGTGCAGAACGCAATCGCCTTGGTGAATTCCGTCCGATCAACCGTCTTGGCTGATTCGCCCATCTCAACGAATACCTTGAGGACGGTTAGACCGTTACGTTCGGCGTACTCGCGACAAAGCCGTTCTTGATTATCCAAGCTCGTACTTTCAACCTGCTCTTTCGAGGATACGCGGCAATAGATGATGCATGCTTTTTGGCTCGTTTCAGGCATAGGCATCAGTTAGGTGACTTTGCCACCTTCGTGGAGCAGAGCGGGCGCGTGAGCCGAATTTGAGGCTTCGTGACGGCCAAGAGAGTCCAGAGCTGTGTTCGCCACGTCATAGAGTTTGTCGCGTAACGCCAAAAGCTCCTCGTCGGGGAGATTGGCGAGGTCGGGATCGATGCGGCGACATTGCTCCAAGGTGAGCATGCGACAAGCCTATCGAACGGCTTGCGCGGCAAAGCGGTGTTATTCACACGGGCAACAAAAGAGGGCTGCATAGCCTATTTGTTTGCTTAAAATTGGGAATTTGGCAAATCCGACCAGATGTCACTTATAGTCTGTGGTTGAAGTTTCGCCAAGGATTTATGATGTAGCTCATAAGTGACAGTAACCTATGAGCGACATCCAAAAAAAGTTCGGGGAAACACTCCGAGAAATAAGAAAAGGAAAAAATCTTTCGCAAGAAGACGTAGCGAATAGGTCCAAATTACATCGCACGTATATTAGCGATATTGAGCGAGGGGCGCGAAATGTGTCTCTTGTGAATATAGAAAAAATTGCCAAGGCGCTTGGAATCACGCCGAAGTCTTTATTGGATTAAATATGCAACCGAACATCAAGCAAGTTACTATTCACGACAATTTGAATTTAATCAAGAAACTATTGAATGAACTTGTTTTACAGCCACGATTAAATGCCATTCGGTGGTCAGCGATAACAAAACAAACGCCAAACATTAAAATCGGGTACCCGGGACAGCATCTAGCCTCCCTGATCGCAGGCATGGAGGGAGAAAGAACTGGAGCGCGAGGTAATGATCTGATTGATGGCTCTGAAGTTAAATCCTGTTCAAGAATTGACCAGCTGGATATTTGTCGTGGCTGCGAAGCACCTGTGGCGCGAATAGAAGAGATCTGTTCAAGCTGCACTTCGAGTGACATTGATCGAAAGAATGACTCCAAGTGGTTATTTACGATTAGGAACGAGGATGACTTGAATTCATTAGTTCATGGCGTCAAGCGCGTTTTTCTAGTAATCGGAGACTATCCAAATTTTGATGAAAGCGATTTTGATACACTCCGTTTTCAATCTTTTGAGATTTGGCCTGAGAGTAAACGGAATGCTCGTTTTGGAGAAATAATGGAAAACTACTACCGCAAGATTTATTTAGCTCATAAAAAGAAAACACCAACCAAAACACCTGCTCCAAAAAATTTCTGGCCGTACCAGTACCAATTTTATGTCTGCAACCCGATCCTGACATTTTCTTGTACGGTGAAAGATGCGAACAAGAATCCTCGAATTACTATCGATCATTATACGGAGCCCGCAGATGACAGATCGCGTACACCGTCCATCATGATGCCCGTAGAAATCTTAACTGATGGGGAAGTTGCGATGATTTATAAAAAGGCACAACCGAGTGAGATAGCGAGAATGCTTAAAACCTCATTTAGAAATGAGATGCGGAAAATCAGATCCTGGACGATCGAACAAAAGAGGGAGCGACTTGAAGGTATTGATGAAACACTACGTTCTTACCTGCCTTTGCGAGATACGGATAAAATATCTACAGCGAAAAATAAATATTCACGTAGAACCCACTAGAACAAAGTCGGTGTATTTTTTAGACGCTCTAGTCTTTGTTTTGAGATCTTTACGTACGTTTCATCGAGGTCTATTCCGATATAGTTTCGTTTCAAATTAGCGCATGCAAGTGCAGTTGATCCAGCACCCACGAATGGATCTAAGACGATCATGCCTTCATTGCTGCTAGCCTTAATCAAACGCTCAATAAGCATCAGAGGCTTCTGCGTCGGATGATGACGCTCTTCTTTATAGAAATTGATATCGTCCCAGACGTCTGTAAAGCCCATCTGGGCGTTAAAAATAAAGTTGACTTCTGAATAAGGCTTTTTGAATCCAAGTATTTTTTCTAGCTTTTCCCATTGTTCCTTTGTTGGAATTTGAGCCAAAATGTTGTCTCCGGTATAAAGTGACCATAGACCACCACCATTACTTTTTACGTGCATTTGCTCGTTGATTTCTTTGGAGGTTAGTTTTTTCACCTTATTTTTTTCTAGTAAAAACTGTTTTATCTCGGGCTGATGGTTGTATGCAAAAAACAAAATGCTTTCTGTAACATTCGGAAACATTTTGTAATTCTTCGTAGCCCGCCCGCTAACGGATTTTATACCCTTGTTGATTATGATTTGTTGGCGCAAAGAAAAGTTTTCTCGTTCTATTTCAGGCATGAGATAAGCCAAGGTTCTAAAATATCCAAAGAGATAAAAAGATCCAGTTTTTTTGACTACTCTGGCTATCTCTTTAATCCATTGCTTGCACCAATAGATGTAATCATTTTCAGTTCTCCATTGGTAGTCCCATTTTTCATTAATCACCTTCCAGTACGGCGGATCAGCGATAATCAAGTCTACCGAATGGCTTGGCATCTTTTTCAATTCTTCAAGTGCATCACCGCAAATAATTTTATTCAGTGGCAGCTTATCGTGTTTTGGGACAGGTTGTTGCTTGACCTCGAATCGTTCTAAGATCTCAGGAGAGAGGACTTCATTTTTTATAACATCAACAACCACGCCCTGAATAGCAACATCGTGTTCGCCGCGCTTAAGTATGATCGGTTCTAAATTCTTATTTGCAGGCTGCAAACGAACATAGCCTTTTTCTTTGTAGTAGGTTTTTAATGTCGCACCATGGTTATCAATCAGAGCTACAACTTTTTCTCCGTTATTCGCTACCGACTGCTGTTTTACTAAGACAATATCACCATCATTAATGTTTTCATCAATCATGCTTTGACCCGCAACCTTGAGAGCGAAATAATCCTGTCCTGGTTGGATCTTCGCCTTTGCTACAGCAATACTTTCAGTACGATTTGCTATTGCCTCGATCGGTTCGCCTGCTGCGATAGTGCCGATCAGCGGAACTTTTATTAATTGCTCACCCCTAAAGACGCTGATCGTACGAGGTCTATTTTCTTCACGGTACAAGTAACCTTTATCTTGAAGTGCCTTGAGGTGATGATGAATCGTAGAAAGGGAGGATAAGCCTAAATGGCGACCTATCTCTTTAAGAGAAGGGCTGATCCCTTTCTTGTTTTGGTAGGACTGCGCGAAGTCCAGTATTTCTTTTTGTCGTTTGGTAAGCATATTGACATCGTTTTCAATCTTGAATACTATAAGTGTATCGAAACTATAACGAAAGTCAAGGTCAACTTATTCACACCTCTTTGTAAGCATATGGCCAAATACAATCGAAACACCGGAAAGTCATGGAGCTCTCCGGAACAGAGCAAACTAACGCAGCTAGCTAAACAAAATACGCCAACCCGCGTCATTGGCTTGAAACTCGGTCGGACGCCTGATGCGGTGCGTGGCATGGCGCAAAAGTTGGGAGTCAGTCTGCGGCCAACGAATCAATCACCGTATAATCGGCGTAAGTCTTAGGACTATGGGAGTGCCTCCGGATGCTACAGACGTGGGGTGGTGGAACCAGCCTATTGTTATTTCTGTCGTGACCACACTTCTCGGAGCGCTGCTTCTAGCTATCCCAAAGACGCGGAGATGGCTCCTAAAGCGAGCCAAGAAACTCTGGTATAGCCACTTCCCTGGGAGATTGAATATTGCTCTTACCATTAAATCTCAAGAAGGTTTGAATTCGGGATTGTACTATCAGGAGATCAAGCAAGGCCTGCGGACTGCAATCGAGCAACTGGGCTTGGCAAGACAATTGCGAGTGAAGGATTTTTCAGGCATTTTAGATTTTTCTAGCCAACACGATGCAGAGGAATACGGTCGAAAAAAGAATATCGACCTCGTCATATCTGGATCATTTACCGGTGATGGCTTGAAATCGAATGACAAACCGTTAAATGAGCTGCAGCTCCGTTTCACGTACACGCACCCTGAAGACAACAAACGCCGCGTAGGAAGGATGCTGTCTTTGGATATCGGGACTAAGATGGCTCAAAAGAATTACTGGCGCATTTTTGAATCCAGCTCCTATGAGGATGTAAGAGTCGTTACAAAAAATCTTTTGGATATGTCGCTGTATATTCTGGCCCTAACCCTGAAGGTTCAGGGTCGGATTCGGCAGAGCGTACTCGTCTTTGAGCGACTCCACGAAAACTTGGTTAAGAACAGTGATCCATTTCAGGCCAATTTGATCCCGCATCTCATAAATTGCTATCAGCTTCTATCCACGGAAGCCTATTTTGCCTCCCGTTTTCTCGAGTCTAAACAGTATGCAGAAAAGCTGCTCGTTTTGGACGAATCAAATCGTGACGCTTTGGCAAATCTTGCCATATGCCAACAAAGAATGGGCGATGCACAGGGGGCATCAGTTATGGTTTCAAAATTACAGCGTCTTTATCCTTCTTCACCGATTGCAATGGTTGATGTTGCTTTTATTCGTGTCCTTGATGGTAAGTACGCGGATGCATACGAGCTATACAAAAGATTGATTAAACTCCCAGCTACCAAGTTGGATTATAATCCAGTGGAAGTGATGACATTTCTGGATGAAAACTTCCAGATCAGCCATGAGCCAGCCTTGAGATATGCAAGTGCGATAACGGCTCTTTACCATCTACAGGATTCAGTAATTGCGAAGAGAGACTTTAGAGAATTCATTGGGCTGGCTGATGGAAAAAGGGGTTATAAGAAAATGATTCAGTTTGCCGAAAAACAAATTGCAGCCATCGCATGAGATGGCGCATACGAAAACCCAAAACCGAGCTAATTAAACTTCCGTGTTGGTGATTTGGTTGTTTTTCTTGTAGTCATAGCCTCATTCTGAAACAATTAGGGCATATGATCCCTAATCGTCACA
>JAGVPT010000048.1 GCA_020052095.1 Bacteroidota bacterium
CAGATTTTCCACGCAACGATACCGCCTTCGGTCGCGCCCCGCGCGGGCGCGTGGATTGAAACATAAATATGGCGAAGATGAAAAGCTCATGGATAAGTCGCGCCCCGCGCGGGCGCGTGGATTGAAACCTGACAGGAGGCAACAGGGTATTCAAGGGAGCCAGTCGCGCCCCGCGCGGGCGCGTGGATTGAAACTTTTGTCTAAACCTGTCTTAACAAGATTCTACCGTCGCGTCCCGCGCGGGCGCGTGGATTGAAACATAAAATCGGATAAGTTGTTGGGACTGCGATGCGGTCGCGCCCCGCGCGGGCGCGTGGATTGAAACGGATTATCTTTGGTTTGATCGGGTTGATCGTGTCCGTCGCGCCCCGCGCGGGCGCGTGGATTGAAACATGGCCGTCGCCACTAAGACTGCTGCTTCAGCCGGTCGCGCCCCGCGCGGGCGCGTGGATTGAAACGGGTGTGCGTTGCATTGCCAGCCAAATAAAAAAAGTCGCGCCCCGCGCGGGCGCGTGGATTGAAACGTTCCAGACCTCAAAGCCTTGCGTCATGTAATTGGTCGCGCCCCGCGCGGGCGCGTGGATTGAAACATCTTTTTATCTCCTGCCCTCTGCGGGCGTTTGGTCGCGCCCCGCGCGGGCGCGTGGATTGAAACCCGCGATCCAATAAAAACCCGCCTCCTATTCATGTCGCGCCCCGCGCGGGCGCGTGGATTGAAACTGATATTGTGGATGAGTTATACATCAGTGGTAACGTCGCGCCCCGCGCGGGCGCGTGGATTGAAACCAGAATCTGGGCATGACATAGTTGTTCTTGCCGTGTCGCGCCCCGCGCGGGCGCGTGGATTGAAACGCCGGAGTGACTGCCCCGTCCAAAATTTTTGTTGTCGCGCCCCGCGCGGGCGCGTGGATTGAAACTCAAATACGGGCTGAGCATTGCTGTAGTGTCGGGTCGCGCCCCGCGCGGGCGCGTGGATTGAAACGTGGCCGGCTCGTCTTTCGATTTCAAAACGGGGCTGTTATACCTGCGCATCAACTTGCTCTGCACCACCAACCTCTGACTTGTACCCCCCCGCTGGTACCTGCTTATTTTCTTCTTTGAGCCTTGATTTTCATGCTTCTAAACATTAATTTAGGTAAGCCTAAATTAATCAAGGACATCCATATGTCAAGCATCAGCGTAGAAAACTACCTGAAGAATATCTACGAGCTCGAAGCGAGCGAGAAAAAAGTCACCACCAACATCATCGCCGATAAGCTGAAGATCGCGCCGGCGTCGGTCACGGATATGGTAAAAAAACTATCGTCGAAGGGCTTCCTTCGTCATGTGCCGTACAAGGGGGTTGAAGTGACGGAGAAGGGAAAACGATCAGCGCTCAAGATCATCCGCAAGCATAGATTGTGGGAGATGTTTTTGGTCGAAGTCCTCCATTTTTCGTGGGATAAGATCGATGACGAAGCGGAAGCATTCGAACACATTATGTCGGAGAGGATGGAGCAGAAGATCGACGAAGTGCTCGGCCACCCTGTCGTCGACCCTCACGGAGACCCGATTCCGAGCAAGAAGGGAATCATACGGCACATAGAGTATGATCCGTTGACCAAAGTTGAAGAAGGAACAGTTGTCCAAGTGGTGAGAGTAAACGACGCGCATCCGGAATTGTTGGAATACATATCGAAGATAGGACTCTTTCTGAAGACGAAAATGACCGTGCTGCAGCGGATAAAATTTGATAATTCTTTCATCGTTAAGATCGGAAGCAAGAAGCAGTTTTTAAGCCAGAGAATGGCCGAGTCGATTTTTGTTCAGAGAGTATAAAAGATAAAAAGAACGGAACGATGACCACCGAAAATGTTTCTGTATCGCTCTCCGAGGTACATCGCAGCGTTACGATACCTAAGGACGTCGGCTTTTTCAAACGCCTGTTGGCGTTCGGAGGACCTGCATATCTGGTGAGCGTCGGCTATATGGATCCCGGGAATTGGGCTACCGATATCGAAGGCGGTGCCCGGTTCGGCTACCAGCTCATCTGGGTTCTGCTCATGTCCAATCTGATGGCGGTGCTGCTGCAGACATTGTCTGCACGCATGGGTATCGCAACCGGAAGAGACCTTGCACAGGCGTGCCGCGAACACTACTCAAAGCCTGTCTCATTCATTCTCTGGATCCTTTGCGAGATTGCGATCGCCTCGTGCGATCTCGCAGAAGTATTGGGAACAGCAATCGGATTAAATCTTCTGTTCGGAATCCCGCTGATCTACGGCGTCATCATTACCGGATTTGACACCATACTTTTGCTCGTGATTCAGAGTTACGGCATTCGGAAGATGGAGGCATTCATAATCTCCCTTGTTGCCACCATCGGCGCATGCTTTGCAATCGACGTGTTTCTTGCGAAGCCGATATGGGGCGAGGTGATGACCGGTTTCGCACCGCGGCTGTCGTCGGAAAGCCTCTATGTCGCCATCGGTATTATCGGCGCGACCGTAATGCCTCACAATCTCTATTTACATTCCGCTCTTGTCCAATCGCGCATCGTCGAGCAGACAGAAGAGGGGAAGCGCCGCGCGTGCAAATACAATCTGATCGACACGGGCATAGCGCTGAACGCCGCCTTCTTCGTGAATGCGGCGATCTTGATTCTTTCTGCGTCGGTGTTTTTCAAGAGCGGCATTATCGTAACTGAAATTAAACAAGCCCATGAGCTTCTCACTCCTTTACTTGGTACGGCTCTTGCGAGCACATTGTTTGCCGTTGCTCTGATCTGTGCAGGACAAAGCTCGACCGTGACCGGCA
This sequence comes from Bacteroidota bacterium, assembly GCA_020052095.1. Taxonomy (GTDB): domain Bacteria; phylum Bacteroidota; class Ignavibacteria; order UBA10030; family UBA8401; genus JAGVPT01. The sequence goes on from JAGVPT010000048.1 coordinate 2,797, forward strand.
CCCTCGCCGGTCAGATCGTCATGGAAGGTTTTCTCCGGTTCAAGATTCGTCCGTTTGTCCGGCGGTTGATAACACGACTTATTGCCATTATTCCGGCGGTGATCGTGATCGGCATGTATGGAGAACAGAGCTCGTACAGCTTGTTGATTCTGAGTCAAGTAATTCTCAGTATGCAGCTTCCGTTTGCAGTGATACCGTTAATCAAATTCACCAGCGATAAATCAAAGATGGGAATTTTCGCAAACAAGACCTGGGTAAAAATTTTAGCATGGGTTACCGCCGCCATTATTGTCGGGTTGAATGCAAACCTCGTTTTCGGCACAATCTCGGGCTGGATTGAGAATGCCGGCGACCAGGCGATCTGGCTCTGGGTCACCGTTGTGCCGATTGCCATTGGATGCGCTCTGTTGCTGGTATACATTTCTCTGCCAAGGATATTCCGAATGAAAAAGAAAATTGTTCCCGAGATTTCGGCGCCGGTTGTGTTGGCGCCACAGCATTATTCCAAGATCGGGGTGGCAATCGACTACGGGACAATGGACAGTAAAGTGCTTTCGCATGCACAGTCTCTGGCGTTGCCCAATAAGGCGGCTCTGTACATTTTCCATATCGTTGAGGGGGTCAGCGGTCAGGTCTACGGTGACGAAGCCTACGATAATGAAGCGCGTGAAGACCAAAAGCAATTGGAGTTAGTCGCCGGACAATTACGCAGCTCGGGGCTCGAAGTGCATGCTGTTCTCGGATACGGAACCGTTCCGAAGCAATTAATTAAGCTCTCGACGGATCACAAGGTTGAATTGCTCGTCATGGGCGGATATAGACACCGCGGAATAAAAGATTTCTTCCTGGGAACATCAATTTCCCAAGTACGACATGCCCTGCCAATTCCAGTGCTGATCGTGCAGTGAACAGTGAACAATGAAGAGTGAAAAGTAAACAATTATCAGTAAACACTCCGAATGATTCACTCATGGCGAACACTGAACACCGAACTAAAATTATTTCCCTTCAATATTCAAATCGAAATAAAATGAAAAACGGTCTCCTAATTGTCGTGATTATCGGGTTTACAATTCCGCTCCTAATATCCTGCGAGAAGTTTTTTCCGCCAGCGCCAGCCGACGATGAAGTTTTGGACGGCTTCGTTGAAGGGCTTAGCTCGGAACAACAAGCCCAGTTCCTAGCGGGAGACGTCGCATTTAATAGCGTCTTCACGGCTGAAACGGGCTTAGGCCCCTCCTTTGTTGCCACCTCATGCGGCTCCTGCCATCCAGGAGATGGTAAGGGCCACCCATTCACAACACTTATTCGGTTTGGACAAGGAGACACCACGGGAAATTCGTATTTAGACAATGGCGGCCCGCAACTGCAAAACAGGGCTATTCCGGCGCATAGTCCCGAACAACTTCCGCCAGGGGTCCCATTTGCGAAATTTACTCCGCCCGCTAATACGGGATTAGGATTTCTTGCAGCGTTAACCGATGCACAAATTTTAGCCAATGCCGACCCCAACGATGTAAACGGAGATGGTATTTCCGGCATTCCTAATTATCTTACCCCGCCCTCTTATTTCCAGCCACAATCGTATCAACAGAATTTTGGCGGAAAATACATTGGTCGTTTTGGAAAAAAGGCGGCGGCCATCACGTTATTGCACCAAACGGTGAACGCCTACGTTCAGGATATTGGCGTTACTTCCGAATTTGCGATGAGCGAGCCCTCAATCTACAACGGCACGAATCCAACGCCTGACAATGTTCCCGATCCCGAGGTAGACGGTGCAACGGTACAGAATGTTGTATTTTACCTGCGAACATTGAAAGCTCCCATTCAACGCAGCCCCGATAATGCTGATGCGATTGCCGGGAAACAATTATTTTTGAACGCCAACTGCGGTAAATGCCACATCCCTCAATGGACAACTCCCCAAAGCGACATTGCAGCCCTGAGCAACAAAACCTTTTATCCTTATACAGACTTATTATTGCACGATATGGGCTCCGAACTGGATGATGGTTACACCGAAGGCTCCGCTAAAACAAGCGAGTGGCGTACTCCACCCCTGTGGGGTATCGGCCTTGCAAAAAACTCACAGGGAGGTCAATACTTCTTGTTACACGACGGCAGGGCAATCACGATTCACGATGCTATCATGGTACACGGTGGCGAAGCTGCAAATAGCAAGAATCAATATAAGCAGCTTAGCGAAACCGACAAACAAAGACTTATCAAATTTTTGGAAACACGTTAACGCAATGGACAGGAAAGAATTCATCACAATCTGTGGAAGCTCCTGCCTTGGCTTGGCTGGCTTGTCTCTATTCCTTGAAAGCTGTGCAAACATTCACTATGTGCAGGGGACCGTCAGCAACAATCGTTTACAAATAAATAAATCCGATTTTGTGATTTTGAATGAAGCGGAAATATCCTATCGTAGGTTCGTTGTTGCAGATTTCAAATATTCAGAATTTCCAATCGTTGTCTATCGCTTTTCCGAAAGGAATTACTCTGCATTATTGCTCCGCTGCACGCATCAGGGCACCGAATTGAATGTGCACGGAGATTTGATTATGTGTTCCGGACACGGCAGTGAGTTTAGCAATAGAGGCGACGTTGTACAAGGCCCGGCGGAACAGAAACTAAAATCGTATCCGGTAGCCACTGACGAAAGAAATGTATACATACAATTGGCATAGCATGAAACGAATAATTCTATTTTCGTTGACTTCTTTCCTGAGCATCCATGCTCTCGCACAAACAGATTCGTCCCTTTTTAACCGGATTCCGGCGGACACGAGCGATCTGAAACTAAACATGGAAGCAGCGTACAATCGCCCGTTTCTTCAAACAGGAAAATTACCGGTGGCAATCGGCGGCTACGTAGAAGCCAACAGCAGTTATTTTGGGACAGACGGAGTAAGTGAAGGACCGTCCTTTCAGATTCCACGGATGACAATATTCTTGTCTTCGTCTATTAAGAAGGGGATCAAATTCCTCTCGGAAGTTGAACTGGAAGAGGGCGGAAAAGAAATCGCGATTGAGTTCGCATCGATGGATATTGAGTTCCATCCATTATTTAATTTGCGTGGCGGCGTAGTAATGAATCCCATTGGAGCATTCAATCAAAACCACGACGGCCCAAAATGGGAGTTCATCAGTCGCCCGATATCGGCAACCACAATTATTCCATCGACGTGGAGTAACGTGGGTTTTGGCATTTTCGGCAGATACGGCCACAATAATTGGGTGTGGGCTTACGAAGCCTATTTGACTAATGGATTTGACGGCAAGATAATTTCCAACGAGGAAAACCGCACATGGCTCCCCGCCAGCAAAGACAACCCCGAACGTTTTCAAGAAAGTTTTAACGGCGTTCCTTTGACAACTATTAAATCAGCTTTCCGCAATCGCGAAATTGGAGAAATTGGTCTATCATGGATGGGAGGAATCTATAATAAGTTTGAGAAAGATGGGGTAAAAATAGACACCAAAAGAAGGGTAGATGTCTTTGCCATTGACCTCAACACGACAATACCCGGAAGCAATACATACTGCAACGGAGAGTGGGTGTGGGCAATTATTGATGTTCCTAAAACATACAGCCAGCAATTCGGCGGAAAACAACGGGGAGGATTCTTAGATATTGTTCAGCCTGTTGTTCAACAAGAAATGTTTGGATGGGAAAAGAGCACAATCAATCTTGCGTTCAGGCTGGAATACAGCGATTACAACGTAGGTACATTCAAAGAAACCGGTGGAAATATTTCTGATGACATTTACGCCATTGTTCCCGGCATCAGCTTTCGTCCTTCGCAACAAACTGTCATCAGAGCCAACTACCGTTACCTTTGGGAACATGATCTGCTCGGCAACCCCCCAGCCCTCACCGCCGGCTTTCAGTTCGGATTCTCCACGTATTTTTAGGATAAATGTCCAAGTCGTCAAGCCGGGCAGTTGTAGGAGTTTAGGCGAAGATCGAGAACGATTAGGGTTGATCGCAGAACAATCGCGTAGCTCCGGGATCGAAGTGCATACTGTTCTTGGATATGGAACCGTTCCCAAGCAGCTGATCAAACTCTCGACTGACCACATGGGTCAGCTTCTCGTCATGGGCGGCAATAGAGACCGCGGAAAAAAGGACTTCTTCCTGGTAAGCTCAATTTCTGAAGTGCGCCATGCTCTGTCGATTCCGGTTCTGATCGTGCAGTGAAGAGCATGTAGCAGGCAGCAGGGGGTAACCAGTAGGCACGAAGCACTACGGACTACGAACAAAACAATGTCTCTTCGATTCACAGTAATTAGTGCAACGTTAATCATTTCAGCTATGCAAAACGCTGTGATCGCTCAGCAACTTTCAGAGGCGATCGAGGATAATTCCTTTTTCATTGAAGAAGCGTACAACCAGGAACCGAGGCTGGTGCAGCACATTACCAATATGATGTACAGGATGAATCCCGAGCATGAATTTACATTCACTTTCACGCAGGAATGGCCGGTTGCGACCGAGACGCATCAGTTGAGCTACACGCTATCCTTCCTCACGCTGAATTCTAATCTCACGCACGGCATCGGCGACATTGTTATCAACTACCGCCACCAGCTTAGCACAAAAACATCGTGGGCCGCAATTTCACCACGAATGTCTCTCATTCTTCCCACGGGGGATAGCGAAAAGGGATTGGGGAATGGGGTGTTCGGGGTCCAGGCGGTCATTCCGGCAAGTAAAAGGATAACCGATCATTTTTTTTGCATGCGAATGCGGGGGGAACAATTCTTCCTGCTGGGAAAGGAAGGACTGTTGCGGGGGAGGAGGTGGAACGGACGTTGATGAACTTTTTTCTTGGTCTGAGCGGGATTTGGCTAGCTGAGAGGTATAACAACTTTTTGCTTGAATGCCTGTACACTAACGAAAGCAACATCGACACCAAAGGGGAAATCCGACGTGAGCACATCCTGCTTCTTAATCCGGCTTATCGCAACGCCATAGAAATTGGCAGATTGGAGGTCGTTCCGGGAATCGGTTTTCCCGTGACAATAAGCAGAGCATCCATCGATATCGGATTGTTCATCTATCTATCGTTCGAGCATCACTACTAACCGCGGCAGAGCTTCCTCCTTCTCAGTTTTCTTCCTTACCGCTGATCGTTACGCGCTGCCCCTTCACTGCCCGGATAACCGCGAGAAGACAAAAAATAACTCCCAGGATTGCCACTACCGATGAGCCAGCAGGAAAATCAAAATGAACCGAAAAATAGAGCCCGAAGAAACTTCCCAACACGCCCACGGTCATAGCGATGGCAACTACTGCACTCGTTTTTCGTGCTAGCAAGATCGCTGAGACCGGAGGGATGATCAGATACGAAAATACCGGTATGACGCCGCCGACCCGGACGGCCAGAACGATGGCTAGTCCGATCGAAAGGTAGAAGAGAAAATTCCACAGATTAAACACACCGATATCTGCTACCTCGTGGTTTTCGAATTTTTCAGTGAGCTCAAAGAACTTCTTTCGGAATACAACATGCGTAACGCCGATAAGCCCGAACACAGATCCCATTGTTATGATCTGCGATGTTGTAACGGTGAATAAGCTTCCAAAAAGCACCTCTGAGATGTCCGATTCACCGTGGGGCGATTTCGATATGAAAAGTACCGTAGCGGCGGATGCAACGGCATAGACAATGCCGATGATCGCTTCTTGTTTCAATCGTTTGTCTTTTATCTTCAAGAACGAAAGGAGGAACGCGCCCACCATCGTGAAGGCGATCGAAATCAGCGTTTCCTCCTGCCCAACATAGGTTGCGACAGCAACGCCGAGCATCGAGATCTGACCGAGCGCAAGGTCGACAAAGACAATACCCCTTCCGACAACGTGCACTCCCAAATACGAGAGAAGCAATCCCATAATGACGCTGACCTTCAATGCGCTGAAAATAAATTCCTGAGTGAACATATCCGACATGAATATTTCTCCTATACTGTTCCCGCTGACGTTCTTGTCCGCCAGGTGTGGTGATTATTGCAGCGCAGAGACTATTTGCGCGACGTCGTAGTCAAACAGGTCGAAATAATTTTTGATATTTTGATTTGCTCCTACGGATGTCGCCAATGTTACGACTTTGCCACCTGCGTTCCTTGCAACAAGACTTGCATCTTCTGTCGTAAAGTACGGGGAGTTGATAATTATTTTTATGTTCTCTCGCTTCATCTCTTCGATCACTTTTGCGAGCTGTGATGGAGTAGGAGGGATGCCGGGTTTCGGCTCCAGAAAGTCCATGATGTGGAGGCCGAAACGCTGCTCAAAATAAGGCCACTCATTATGATATGCAATGACCTTGGTGTTCCTAAAGGGGGCGACCTTTTCCGTCCACTCCTTTACCTTAGTATCAATCGTCCCGACGAACCGGCGTAAGTTCGCTTCGTACAATTCTCGATGTTCCGGATCGATGCGGACAAGCGTGTTGAAAATATTTTGTGCGATGATCTTTCCATTCATAGGGTCCAACCAGTAGTGTGGGTTTCCGTAAATGTGGATATCTCCTTCACCCCTGTTCACACTGGCCGGCACCTGAAGCAGCGGGATGTTGAGCGAAGCGTCCGTATATCCTTCGCCCCCTTTTTGTATCTTCGCATTTCGGGCGCTGTTGAGCAATGGCGGTACCCAGCCGATTTCCAGATCGAGTCCCACGGTCACAAACATGTCCGCCCGCGAAAGCTTAAGGATATAGCTTGGTTTCGGGTCGACAAAGTGTGGGTTTTGATAGCCGGTTGCGATTGCAAAGACATCAACCCGATCCCCTCCAATAAGTTCGGTGATGCTTTTCAGGTCGGTCAGGGTGGTGACGACTTTGATCTGGCACATACCGATTGAGAACATGAACAGACTGAGCAGAGCAAGAAACAGAATTGTTGATCTTGAATTTTTCATTGTTGGTCTCTTTCCGTGAAAAAAGAAAAACTATTATTAGTTAATATGCATGTGCCGCGTGCGTTCCAATCCCAAAAATCACCCTGAACACTACTTGGTTTACATCTGCACCGTAGCTTCGGTTCGCGTGTTGATATTCGAGCGCAAGAATTTGAAACTCGGTTGGTTGAAAACGCAATAAAAGCGACGTTGTGCGGTCTTCTAAACTCTTGTCGCCGGGAAAAGCAGAGTAATCATACCTCGCGCCCACAAACGTTCGCTTCGCGATCTGATATTCGGCAAAGCTATACGCGCCATATGTTTGAACATTCTCGTTGGAGTTTGGCTTCGTTTTGCAAAGAAGCGCTTCAGTCTGCCAGGTGAATGATCGAAACGTGTTGAACTGAACCGGCTTCCATTTGTACGTGACGTCAAGATCTGCTATGGTGGTTGAGAAGGCATACTTGTTCGGTCCAGTCAGGGCACTAAGCCCAATTTCAAGTGTCGCGTTTTCAGTCAAGTCAAAAAAGTTTTTGAGATGACCCATATACAACAGCCTATTTGTCTCACCCTGCACTAATGATGCATTAGGCTCGGATCCGACACGTCCCACTTCAACAACCAACTCCTGATAGAAATCATAAGGATTGGGCACAAGCCCACTCACTGAGACACCTTCCATAAACATGCCTTCGCTGTCAAAGAAATTGTTGATCATTCTGGGAAAATCAACAAAACTGAAGTAGTGCGGATGGAGAATGTTTATCTTTCCAAACTGCGGTTTGAATTTGCCCAGGGTAGCTTGAAGCTGATAGGGAAGAAATGTTGATGTCAGTGTTGCAACTTCGAGTTCGATTCCAAGCTCACCAGTATTCAGGTCTTTCCCGAACGAGAATAGAAATTCCGCCCGCGCATAAGGATCAACCACAGAGGCAACCTGAAGCTCGAGCTCATTTAAGTATGTTTCGACTTTCCTTTTTCCAATACTCGTATAGGAGGATCGAAAATCCCCAATGGCGCTGATATCAGGATTTGCTGTCGGAGCGCTGCGCGGTGCTGCGTGGGGCGAAGGCGCAGGAGTAGAAGACAGCATCTGTTGCTCAAGCTGCTTGACGAGAAGCGAATCAACGTCAGTCGAATCTTGCTGCGCGGAGGAAGTTGCGATTGAGCAAAAAGAAATTAATGAAGCGACAAGGAGGTTCTTCACTGAATGATCCATACTTTGATTAGACTCAGCCGGATTAGTTCCGGCTTCATGCTACGCAATCGTATGGGGTGCCGGGGGACCGCGACGGAAAAAAGCTGTTAAAAGAGTGAGAGAATATGAAGAAGGATAAAGGAAAGACCGGGAAATAGTCGCTTGAAGTGAATTCTCCAGCACGAATGGAGATGAAGGGAGAAGCGCTCTGCCAGCGAAATGAAAACAAAGGGAGCACATCTCCGAATGCGAAATCAGTATGTGCTTGCAGTTGTTTGCGTCAGCGTGCGATGTCATTTGTACGTTACCCGAGCCGGCCGCAGAGTCAATATCACTGTGCAGCGGTACAAGAACCGTCAGACTCATCGTATAGACAATGAGTAACGCGATCGCGCAGGTAAATTGTTTGGTGGATGACATTGAGAAAAATATAACGAACGGATTTCAATTAGTCAAACCAAATGAGCCGGAAGGTTTTATTCGATCTAATGTTAATCTGTTGCCGAACTTTACTGCGGGCTGCAAAGTGAGAAAAGCATTTCACTCTCTTCTTTTACATTGAAAACAGGAGTATGAATTGCGCTATGCATTTGACTCAGCATCTCATTCTTGTCAACAAATGCGGCGGCGAATGCTGTCCCAGTGGACCTCGGATAGAATGGATTGATCGTAATTGCGGTGAGCTCAGGTTTGGACGCGAAAAATAAGTGCAATTGCTTTTTGTCAAACAGATCTAAGACGGAGGACAATACCGGCGGTTCGGAAGAGAGCAAGAGCGTGAAAGGGTCTGAGAGAATTAGTTGAGGACGATTGTTCGGCAGACGCTGAATAAGGCTTTGAAGAGCCGAAGCAGAAACGAGTCCCGGGATATACAGGTATTCTGTCTTATCGGTAAGCTTTTCCAGAACCATCGATGCATCATCTCCATCGAGCAAGGATATTATTCCAAGATTCAGCGTCATCTTTTTACCGAGCAAGGCAATAGAGCGAAATGCCGGGAGTTCTCGAACATGAGCGCGAAAAGAAAAAGCACGCTCAATCGTCTTCATCTCTTCAGCCAAAACGCTTATGTCGATGTTTCGTGCTGCGCCCGTTGTAAAAATAATCTTTTCAGCAACTGCCATGGGCGCAAGGCGGTTGAGCGATCCGTCGATCAAAAGGAAATCAACGCCGACGTTTTTCATTTTCCCAACAACCGTCGCCAAGGTGCTCTTTCTGTTCGGTCCCGCAACCACTACCAAGCCCGGTTTGGTAATTCTAAGAATGAGCACTTCTCCAAGTGATGTGACCATCCCGGTTCGTTCGAGGACATCGTACCTCGCGGTTGAAATAGGAAGACAGTGCTCAGACGTTGTGACTATCGTGTCGGGAGGAATGTGAAGGCGCGGTTTTGGAAGGAAAGTAATGTTGTCGAGTTCTTCACCGTCGTACCCGATCCCGGTGATTCCTATACGAAGGCCTCGGCGCTCTGCATGCTGAATCAAATACGAAAGCGTGGTTGTCTTGCCGGTGTTTTTTGCGGTACCAACAACACCGATTACGGGGGCCTCTGACATAGATCAATGAGTAATGAGTAATGATCAATGACCAATGATCAGTGATGAATGATCAATTGGAAACACTAGTATTTGTATCATGAAAAATGGTTTTTCATTGCTCATTACTCATTGATCCAGCGCCGAACTTCCCCGGATACGCCCCGTCCTCCTCGCTGCCGAGTATCCCCGCGTTAATTGCTTGCGGAAGATTCTCTTTCGCGTTGACTTCCTTCAAGACGTCGGTGATTTGTTCGATAAGGTCTTCTGTAAACGCCTCCGCGTGGCGTGTTGGGGCGATTTGCGCGTTGCCCATGAATCGGAATGCATCAGTGACGGCGCGAATGCTATCGATGCGCGAAGTGATGGAAATCGGTCCGCGTGAGTATGCCTCGTCGGTCGAGGCGATCGTGATCGCATCGACGCCCAGGGTTGCGGCAAGCGCTGCGTGGTACGACGTCGAATTCGCCGATTGCACGCGCTCTTCTGTCTGCGTCATAAAAGCGATGGGTTCACCGGGCCAAATCGGGCAGTCGATTATTTCGCGGAGGGCAAATATTTTCGCAGCATTGTAGTCAACAAAGTTCTGCTTCATCTGTCCGTTGATGACGATATGAGGCCCATAACAAAAAAGAGGTTTCAGAATCGGCTTCGCGCCAAGTTTTACGCCGAGCATGACGTTGACGAGAAGTCCGGCGAGCGTTTTCCATGCGGGGACTCCGCTCAGCTCATCGTTGCCGGGAATATCGAAGGGCATGTTATAACGGGCGGCAAGTCTGATCGCCTCAACGCCGTCGACGGCGAGGCGCTGCGGATCAGTTCCGGCGCCGAGCGATCCGTACACGAGATCGATTTTTGTTAAATCGGCGCCCGCTTCACCGGCGAGCAGGACTGTTTCCGGAGTGTTGAGGCCTCGATGTGCTCGGACGGTGAGGAGTGTGTTCGCGTCGAGACTTTGCCTGATCAAACGAAGATTGTCGAGCGAGGTAATTGTTCCGTCATTCTCATGCGTCAAATATCCATCAAGAAGGCCTTCATATCGCGCTTCCCACGAGGGATTGATGATGAGGAATCCATTCACGCCCCATCGCTCGCATATTTTGCCATGCGTGATGTCCATGAGAGGACAACCGCTGCCGAGAAATTTGAAGATAAGGGGTTGATCGGGATTGTGTTGGATAGTGGATGGAATGTGAGGCCTCGAACGTCGAAGAAAGTCTTTCAGTGCGTCTAGCTCTGTATTCGAAACCCTTCTCACACCTTTTGGAAAAACGTTTTTTGTCTTGCTCGTTCTGATCGCGTCATCGCTGAGAGAAAGATAACGAACCTCAAGAGCGGCTCGTTTTTTCTCGTCAGTCGACGCCAAAATCTCTTCGCGTAACTTTGCGCGCTCGATGCCCGGCGATGTCTTCGTGGATGTCCACGCAATAAGTTTATCGCATATTTCTGACAGCAGCCGTTCGACCACAGGATTGTAAAACTTGTACGAATGACCTGCAGGAATATCTCTCTTCGACCTCTTCGGACCGATGGAAGCGTTGCTCACTTCTCTTCCTTCAATGTAAGCAAGCACTTCTTCAATCGTCGAATGTTCACCAAACCCCTTGTCGAATCCCAATTCCGCCGCAAGCTCGGGCGTGATCGGTTTGCCGCCGATAACGATCTTTGAAACTTCACGCACGCCCGCAGCGTCCAATAGATCGTTGAATCGTGCAAGGAGCTCGGCAACGCCGTACCCGAGCGTCCGGCTGACGAGAATAAAATCGTACTTTCCCTGTGCCGCCTTCTTTACTATCGCTTCCATCGGCAGATCGGGCGAAAGAAGTTCCGTCTCATGTCCGTGCTGCGCGAGCTGGTTTCGTATCAGCTTGATGCCGACGTCATGAACGGGGTCGAGGGGAATACATAAGATTTTCTTAGCCATTGATAACCCTTAACACATCATTCACTACCACTTTTTTCTTCTCCAGAAGATTATAAGCCCGGCGACGGAAAGAAAAGCCAATCCCATAATCGCCCAGAACGCGTGGGGAAACCGTTGCATCGGGATTGAAACGTTCATGGAAAAAGCGCTGACGACAAACGTCGGCACCATAATGCCGATCGTAATGATGTTGAGCGTCTTCATTAACACGTTGAGATTGTTGCCGACAATCGAAGCTCGTGCATCCATCAGGCTTGCGAGAATGTTAGAATAGATTTCTGCTTGGCGGTAGCATTGGTTATTTTCAATGAGCATGTCGTCGAGGAACTCGATCTCTTCGACGACGAACCCGACCTTCGCTGAATTATTCTTCAATTTTTCGATCAGAACGCCGTTAGAGTTGATCGAGTTGAGGTAGTACACGAGGCTTTTTTCCAATGTGAAGAGATTTATCAGGTAACTGTTTTCCATTGCGGCATTGATCTTCTTTTCCAGTTCGTCGGAGATCATGTTGATGATCTTCAAGTGCTCGAGAAAATGAAAGATTGAGCGGTATATGAGCTTAAGCGTTACCTCCGATAGCGAGGTGACTTTGCTGAAAGGCTTCCCATCGAAAAGCGGTAGATCTTCTGAGAGGACGATAACGAGCCTCTCCTTGAACAAGAAGATACCGGTCGAGGCGACTCTGAACAGCAGAACTTCTTTGCCCGAATAATTCTTCGGTTGCTTGAAAATGAGCGCGACGTGAGTCGGCTCGAATTCAAGGCGGGAGACCTCATCAGGATCGAGCGAAGAGTTGAGCGTGTGCTCGTCGACATTCAACTCGTCGATAAGGTATCGCTTCTCGCTATCGTCAGGATTGACGAAAACCAAAATAGAACCCGAGTCGTCTGTCGACTCGGTCACCCTGGAATTTGAGAGGACGTATTTTTTTTGCATGGCCAAATCTCCTTCTCGACGATTTCAATGAGTGAGCCATCGATACTGTGCTCCGGGCTTGTAGATATACTTCCGCAGGCGTACTCGCACTCCGTACCCGTCGAACTCTTCGAACATGATGTCGATATCTCCGAGGTTCAGCTCCTGGCCCAATTTCAGCGCAAGCGCCTTCCCTTCGTTCGGATCGCGGCAGACAAGATACGTCTCGATGTCAATCGCGTCCATAACAGCGTCAATTGCTTTGTCGACCATAATGCCCTCAATGAGATGTAGAAATGCACATGTAGGGGTGTGCACGTGTGCATTCCCTACATAATGTGGTTGGAATTATTCGAAAATACCGGCGTTGTTGCACACGATCTCGATCAACATAACAAGTCCGCGAACCACCATGCGAGCGCGTTCGTGGATGAGCTGACCATGTTCGTCCGTCGTGCCCAGTCCGGGCGAGATGAAAATATTGGCGTCATAGGCAATCGTGGGAATGATGCCCATCTGGGTCATTCCATCCTGAAACAGGTTCGATCCGGAGTACATATCTTCAATCGAGAAAATTGGAATGCCGAGTTTTCCACTCTTCCAGCTCTCTTCGTAATTGATCTCGACGACGCCGGAGTTGTAACTCTTGCTCAACTTGAAGTACGGTCTGATCCTCGAATCGATCTTCTTGAACTCATCGGTAACGATCTGATACAATTCATCGATGGGCTTTGTCACAACCTGCGGTTTATCCCTCAGTACTTTGAGGGCTGCGACCTGTCCGGAGAGCGCTTCTTTGCCGGGATCTTGAGTGACGAACGCGGCCTTTCCGTACGACGATGTCGTGCCGTAGCGGTTGCCGTGCATGCCGAGCGCCCGACGGATCGACACCATGACATCTTCCTTTCCGATAATCAACCCGCTGGTGGGAGAGCCGGAGGCTTTGTCCATACTATAAATCATCACATCCGCGCCGATGTTCTTAATATTCGAACCGATAACGGGAATTCCCCACGCGTTGTCGATGATGTAGGGAACGTTATAGCTTTGAGCGAGCGCCGCAATGCCTTTGAGAAGTTTTGGTGTTCCTTTTGGATCTTTATCCCCGTACCCGTATCCCGGCGTATCGTAGCCGAGCGATGCAAAGCCGCTTAACATTGTCTCGTTGCGCTTGGCTGCTGTCTCAAGAGCTTGGAGCGATTCCTTTACCTGAATATTTTTCATGAGCGGAACCGGATGATAATTTATTCCGTGGACCGGATATTCCGCACCGACCATCGGCACAAGAACAGTATCAAGATTGTTCTGGCGCTTCCCATAGAAGCCGAGCTCACCCGCGGTTGAACCTCGGTCGCCGAGTATGTCTTTATACTTCGGAGGGAAAGGACGTCCATACGATGCCTGGTGATGAATGTGCCGCTCGTACGGGGCAATGTATCGCGTGCGATAGTTGTCGCCCCTCCCTTGCATCGGAGGCGTGACGAGCGTTTCGAAGCTAACCCACAAGCCCGCTTCACACGTGTTGACCGGCGCCGCATCGTAGTCGTCTCCGTACACTTCTTTGATTATTTCGCGAATTTGATCCACGTAGAATACGAGAGGAACAACTTTACGCCCTTCCGTTGCCATCGCCTTTTCGATGTCCTCGCGCAACGGGGCGGGGCAGCCGGAGATTGCTCCGGTCAAGCCGACAGCGCCTTTGAGTTCGTCCGGGATATTGAGCGTCTCAGCCGCTTTTCTTGCCTCAGCATAGATCGATGGAGTCTTTTGCTGAAGCCGCTTATACATCTGGAATTTCAATTTCGGTGCTGCCATGGTGTTCTCCTTGTGGAATTATTTTGTGAAGCCTTTGATAATAATCTCATCGCCTATTTTCATTCCCAGCTCAATCCCGGATATTCTTTTCTCCATCGCAAGAATCGTGTTTTGGTGATTCGGCATGTGCGTATCATCGTAGCCCGCGATGGTGCCGATAGTCTTTCCGTTGCATATAACCAGATCGCCTGCAAGCAAAACGCCGCCAGTCAACAATTCAACAAATCCGATATAGGCAATCGCGTTGACGATCGCCCCCGGCGAAGCGGCAATTTCGTCGGTGCCGATGAGTTCGATGATCGTCCCGCTCGAAAAAACGCGGGAAATAGGCTGAATCAAGTGCAGTTCGCGATTCTCCAACGTTCCACCGAGCACGACAATCACCTTTGCTTTGATGTCGGCTTTGCTGTGGTAGAAGTCACGATTGACAAGCTTTCGTGCGTACGGATCGGCCATAGATTCTTCTAGACTAATTTGGTGACGAAGGAATCAACTTCGCCATAGAGATAATCGATGACGGGTATTTCTATCATCGTGTAGCAGCCCGGCTTCTGTTTCATCGTCGCCCGGGCGGATGATACCATCACCTGCGATGTCAACGCCGGATTGTTTACTTTCAATTGAAACCGGAGCATCTGATTGTGTGTTATGCCCGATACTCCATTGCGCTCCATCATCACGCCATGTCCCATGTCCATCAGACTATCGATATCTTCCACAGGGAATACGTATGTTCTGTCTTTGATGAAATATGGATCCTGTTTAATCGCCGCCTCGACATCTTCGAACACCGCCCCCGCTTCAAGTTTCACGTATACCATGCGCCGGTGAATTCCCATTCCTGCCGGAACCGTAATCGAAAGCGCGTTCTTTACTCCTTTGATTGCCTTCACCGCGACGGTATGTCCCATCGACATCCCGGGTCCGTAATTTGTGTGGGTGATTCCTTTCGGCGCCATCGCCATGAACCAACCGCGCATGACAGAATCTATTCCGGGATCCCATCCTGCAGCAATAATCGACACGGCTTTGGATGATTTCGCTACAGCGTCGAGATCTCTTCGGAGTGATGGAATCTCGGGATGAATGTCGAAACTGTCTACCGTGTTGATGCCAAGTTTGAGAATTGCAGTGGCGGTCTCTTTCACCGTTCGGGTCGGACCGCACAGTACCGCTACATCCACCTTGCCCAGCTCTTCGATGTCCGTGACGATTTTCGTTTGCGAAAGCTCATGAGGTTGGGCACCGCCCGCTGAATTTTTCCGTCGGACAACGCCGACAAGCTCCATATCCGGTTCTTCATGAATGGCTTCCAGAGTTCCACGGCCGACGTGTCCATAACCAACAATTGCTACTTTGATTTTTTCCATTCGATAACTCCTGAATCCTGATAGTCTGAAGATGCGATGATAGTGAGACGATGCTTAAGAAATTCTGCGTTCAGCGATAGTACGATTTGCTCTGACTGATAAGAACCGGCCCTACGCCTTTGCGTCAGCGTGCGATATAGTTTGAATATATTCGCACAGGATCTTACCGGCGTTTTCTCCATGATTGTAAACGAGTTTCTCCACGAGCTGTTGATCCCGTTGTTCAAGTGCGTTGATGATCGCTTTGTGCTCTCGGATGGACTGATCGATGTGTGAAAGGACAGTGAGGTAAATGTAGTTATATCGCAAGGTTTGTTTTCGGAGGAGACTGATGGAATGGCAAAGTTTTTCGTTACCCGAAGTTTTGTTTATGAGGTAGTGATACTTTGCATTCAGGTCGAGGATCGTGCGGTAGTCTTTGTCTTTCTGCTTCGCCTTTTTTTCCATCTCGTTGTTAATGGAACGCAATTGTTGCAGCATTTCTTCGGTCATGTTCTGTACGGCAAGGCGCGCAGCCAATCCTTCAAGCGTACTCTTGATCACGTATGTCTCCTCCGCATCTTTGACCGAGAGCTCGCTCACAACAGCACCCCGACGCGGTGTTACTTTCACAAATCCCTCCGACTCAAGCTGAAGAAATGCTTCCCGCAAAGGCGTCCGGCTGACGCCGAGATTCCGCGCAACATCGGGTTCCATCAACCGCTCGCCAGCTTTGATTCGCCCCTCGATGATCGCATCGCGGATTGATGAGACAATTTTGTCCCTCAGGGGCTTTATTTCCCCTAATTCAAATTTGAGCTTCGAGCCGCTGGTATTTTTCATTATATGCTGATCGCAGGTGAGATTATCCCATTTTCACGATATTTATGTATATTGTATACAGTATGCAAAGTAGGAAAATTGGAAAATAATGTCAAGGAGAATATCGTCTAAATATCGTCACTAAACGCAGGGGAAAAATGGGAAAATCGGCGCTGGCACCCGTACTGCGAACGCAAAGCTCGCAAACGGACGCTATTGCGCTCCTTGGATGGAGGGTAAGACTCGTCTACACTTTCTCTATCAGCTCGTCGATGAGTTGTTCCTTCGAGATCAGATCTTCATACGTCTCACGTTCTCGCGCAACGTAGAATCTGTCACCGTCGACGATGATTTCGGGCGGCCTCCGCCGCTGGTTATAGTTTGAACTCATAACGAAACCATACGCGCCGGCGGACATGATTGACAGCAGATCGCCCTGGGAGCATTTGCAGATTTCTCTGTCGCGCGCAAAAAAATCTCCAGACTCGCACACTGGTCCGACAATATCGGCGATCATCGTATCTTCTTTCTTGAGAGAAACACATCGGATCTTATGATATGCGTCGTACAAACTGGGGCGAATGAGGTCGTTCATTCCTGCATCGACGATGAGGAAGTTCTTTTTTTTATGTTTTTTTGTGTAAAGAACTTTTGTCACCAAAATGCCTGCGTTACCGACAATGTACCGTCCAGGTTCGAAAAGGATCTTACAATCAATCACGTTGAGGATCGGAATGATGGCCTTGGCGAGATCACTCGGCGACGCCGGTTTTTCGACTTTGTACGGAATCGCTAACCCGCCGCCGATATCGAAGTGTTTGATATTGTGCCCCGCCTTTTTCAATTCCAACGTCAACATCGCCATTTTTGTACAAGCTTCCACGAAGGGGTCAACATCCGTGATCTGCGAGCCGATATGCATATCAATGCCTACAATTCGAAGATTGGGAAGAGAGGCAGCCAGTGCAAACGCGTCGAACGCAAGGGACGAGTCTATTCCAAATTTATTCTCAGAGAGACCTGTAGCAATGTATGGATGCGTATGAGGGTCGACATCGGGATTAATGCGGATACCGACCGGGGCAATCTTTCCCATTTCGCCGGCGATGGCGTTAATCGTCCTCAGCTCGCTCCTCGATTCCGCTTTGAACATTAAGACATCGTGTTGAAGAACATACCGGATTTCCTCTTCCGTTTTTCCAACTCCGGTGAAAATGAGCTTCTTGGGATCGACTCTGGCTTTCATTGCCCTGAAGAACTCCCCCCCCGAATTGCAGTCGATGCCGCTTCCCGCTTTTGCGAGCATATGCAGTAGATTGATATTCGAGTTTGCCTTCATCGAATAGCAAACGAGATGATCGATTCCGGAAAAGGCTGAGTCGAATTCATGAAACGCTTCAAGAAAGGTTCTCTTGCTGTAAATATATGCCGGTGTGCCCGATTCTTTCACGATATCGGCGACCTTTGCATCTTCACAAAACATTTCCTTGTTTCTGAATCTGAAATGGGCAAGCATGCTTGTTCCTTAAGAGGAGATACTGTTTCTGATTTTTGTGTCACTGTAATAAAGCATTTTTTGCTAAAAGGTCAAAATCTTTGAGTCGTAGGTTATAGGTCTTAAGTTATAAGTCGTGGATCGAAATGATGCAGATCATAGACAACGGAGGACTTCGGACCTCGGACTCAGGACCAAGGACACCTCAATCATCCGTTACTCCGAATCACTCTTCCGGGCAGCGCGCCGGTTTGAACGCCGTTGTCGATCACCGGGACGCCGTTGATGACTACGTAAGGTACGCCAATGGGAAATTGGTGCGGGTCAAGAAACGTGGCGCGGTCTTGAATCTTTTCATAATCAAAGATCACGATGTCGGCGGCTTTACCTTCGGCAATAATTCCGCGGTCCGCAAGGCCAAGCTTCGACGCCGGCAGCGACGTCATTTTCCGAATCATGTCCGGAAGCGTAGTGATTTTCCTCTCACGCTGATAGTGGGCAATTGCACGAGGAAACGTGCCGTACGCCCTGGGATGTGGCCGCGAGCGCGATCCCGGCCCCCACGGGGCAGCAGAACCTGCGTCGGACGCCACGATCGTATTTCTCCAGGCGAGCACCATTTCTGTCCCCGCTTCGTCCATCCCGAAGCCCACAATCCCGACCTGTTCGTTCTCCTGAATCAAAAGCTCCACAACAAACTCAAATGGATCGACGTACTTTTCCGTCGCGATCTGTTGCACGGTTTTCCCCTGATATATTTTATTGGCGGTGCTCTTCGTCCAAGAGATCAAGACTGAATCCCATGACCCGAGCCCGTCGATCTTCTCCTGCACTTCTTTTCTGATCTTCCCGGTCAATGATTTGTCCCGGAGGCGCAGCATGAATTTTTCTGTTCCACCGTCGCGCGACCAGAGTGGAAAGAAGTTCGACATACCGGTGTTGTAGGCGATGTACGGATATCGGTCGGCATGAACGGTCATCCCATCGGCTATCGCTTTCTCCATCATCTCAATAGCGCGGCCCTGTTTTCCCCAATTTATTTTGTGGGATGCTTTCAGGTGTGAGATTTGCAGGCTCGCGTTTGCGTTGCGGCAGATAGTTATCGCTTCATCGATAGCTTCCAGGAGTGTATCGTCTTCGTTTCGCATGTGTGTCGCATACAGGCGATATTTTTGTGGGACAACTTTGACGAGTTCCCACAACTCCCGTGTCGATGCAAAGCTTCCCGGAGTGTACTCGAGACCCGTTGAAGTCCCATAGCACCCTTGGTCGATAGCGATCAACACTTCGCGTTTCATCTGCTCCATCTCGTCGGAAGTAGCAGGGCGGTTGTCTGCGCCGACAACTCTCTCACGGATTGTCCCAAGCCCGATAAGCGAGATCATGTTTTGCGCACAGCGTTGTGTCTCAAGAAATGTGAAGAATCCCTCTATGTCCCGGTACGGGCATTCAAATTCATGGGCGTCTTTGAATTCCTTGAGAGTATGCGCCAGTTCCGATCCCCCCAACGGGCCGGCCGAGCTTCCGTCGCAGCCAGTCACTTCCGTTGTTACACCCTGCCGCACTTTGCTCTCGGCACGCGGAGCAACGAACAATTCGGTGTCGACGTGAGAATGGATGTCGATAAAACCCGGCGTCACCTTCAATCCCTGCGCATCGATCACGCGTTCTCCCCCTGCGTCGGCAAGATTTCCGACCGCGACAATTTTTCCATTCCGGATACCAATGTCGGCGATTCTCTCTTCGGCGCCGGTCCCATCGAGGATGGATCCTTTCTTTATGACGAGGTCGAGAGGAGCACGCATACACGCGATATCGGCGAATGATATTCCGCCGAGCACGGTCGCCGAAATTCCTGCGGCAGTTGTTGTTTTAATAAATTCGCGGCGAGAGGGATTTGGGGTCATGGTTCGTTTTGGATAGTAGTTGTGGTTAGGTGCGTAGAATTCAGAATACAGAATACAGAATACAGGATTCAGGAGAAGGGACATACTTGAAGTCTAAAATACGGAATTCTGTCTCCTGAATCCTGCTCCCCAAAGTCATTCTCCCTCAACGGCGGCTTGCGCAAACGCCGGTTCGCCGGCGGCAGTGTCAAATCCGATCTCCTGCGGTGTTCCGAACACCCGGGCCCGCTCGTCGTCAAAATCGCCTTCCCATCTGGCGATCACGATGCACGCCAGACAGTTGCCCAAAACATTTACCGATGTGCGGGCCATGTCCATTAATTCATCAACCGCGAAAATGACCGCGACGCCTTCGGGAGGAAGTCCGAATGAATAGAGTGCCGCCAGCAGCACAACAAGGGATGCACGCGGTACTGCGGCGATCCCCTTCGACGTGATCATTAAAGTGAACATCAGCATTAGTTGCTGACCGAAGCCAAAGTGAACGCCGGTCGTTGTTTCCGCCGCTTGTGCGACGAACACGGAGGCGACTGCAAGGTACAGGGTACTTCCATCCAGATTAAAGCTGTACCCGGTTGGCACCACGAATCCGACGATCCGCTTCGGCACGCCGATACGCTCCATCACTTCCAACACTTTGGGAAGAGCAGCCTCGCTGCTCGTCGTTGCGAACGCGATTGTGAACGGCTCGCGAACGGCCTTTAGGAATTGCTTGATCGGAACACGAACGAGCAACGCAATTGAGCCGAGCACGAACACCACAAATATGATCAACGCAAGGTACAGCGAGCCGACGAGCATTCCAAGATTCACAAGAACTGATAATCCCTTATGCCCGATCGTTGCTGCCATTGCGGCGCCGACGCCGAACGGCGCGACTTTCATGACGTAACCCGTGAACTTGAACATCACCTGCGAAATGCTATCGCAGAGAGTAAGAATCGGCTCCCCCTTTTTTCCCATTGCTGAAACGGCCATTCCAAAGAGAATGGAGAAAGCCACGATCTGAAGAACATCGCCGCGCGCCATCGATTCGATGATGCTCGGCGGAAAAATGTGGACGAGGGTCTCGATAAATGTCTTCGGATGATTCTGCGCCATTTGTCCAAGCTCGCCCGTACCGGCATGAAGGACTACACCAACACCCGGCTTGATGAGATTTACAACACCGAGTCCGATAAAAAGCGCGAGCGTCGTGACAACTTCAAAATAGACAAGTGCTTTCACGCCGATCCGGCCGACCTTTTTCAAGTCGCCGCCGCCGGCAATCCCGACGACGATGCTGGAAAACATCAGCGGTGCGATGATCGATTTTACGAGATTGAGGAAAATGTTCCGGATGAACGCAGCTTCGACGCCCCACTCCGGCACGAGCCATCCCAGCAATCCCCCCACGACGAGTCCGAGTAGGATTTGCGTCGTTAGAGAAATATGGTACCATCGTTTGCGAGATTTCACGTTTGTTCCTTGAGAAAAATCAGGAGATGAAAACTAGAATACAGAATTCAGGATACAGAATTCAGGAGAAAAGCGATCTGTCAACCATCATTGATCATTGCTCATTGATCATTGAACAGCGTTTTCATCGATCGAAAAAGTTCCCCCATCGGCATCGAGCGTAGCGCGCACGCCAAGCGGGACTGTGATTTTGTCCTTGATATGTCCGATCATCAATCCATATAAAGACGGAACATTGAGCGGCTCGATGCGCGTGCGTAGAATTTCTTCCACGCTCAATGTCTGAGTGAATGCAGGTTTGTACTCGTTCGGGACACAGTCGGTGAGTTTGCCGATCGCGATGCCCGCTACTTCTTGCAGCTTTCCGGTGAGCCAGAGGTGCGTCAGCAAGCGGTCGATCTTGTACGGTTCTTCGCCGATCTCTTCGATGAAAAGAATTTTATCCTTCAGGTCTGCTTCAAACGGCGTTCCTAGCGTGGAAACAAGAAGCGACAGGTTCCCCCCGACGAGAACGCCGCTTGCTTTTCCCTTGCCGAGTTTGAGGATGCGATTTTCTTTCTCGACTTTTTCTCCCGCTTTCATCGGCGGATTTTTCACCGTCCCGATCGGCGCCGGCGTAAATATCGCCTTTGAGAGATACTCCATTGTATAGTCGTTGAAGGTCGACAATACTACCGGTCCATGGAACGTAACAATTCCTGCGTGTTTATAGACCGCGAGGAGGAGGGAAGTGATATCGCTGTACCCCATCAGCACTTTTGGATTTTTCCGCATCATCTCATAGTCGAGCATGGGCAAAATGCGCATTGACCCCCAGCCGCCGCGAAGGCAAATAATGCCGTCGACGTCGCCACGCTGGAACATTTCGTTCAGATCCGCGGCTCGATCGGCATCTTTCCCTGCGAGATAACCGTACTGCGCTGAAACGTTTTTTCCCAGAACAGTCTTGAATCCTAGTGATTCGACGATTTCCCGCCCCATAGCGATGTCTTCAAGTTCGTAAACATTCGAGGCCGGTGAGACAATCCCGATTGTGTCGCCGGGCTTAAGAGCTTTTGGTTTGATGAGGTCGAGTGCGGCGTTTGAGGAAGAATGTTCTTCATAGCGTTGAAGAAACGACGGGGGATAGACTGCGGCAAGGGCTGAAGCCGACATGCCGGCAATAAATTTTCGACGGGTGAAATCTGCGTTGGTCATGGCATTCGTCTTTTTGTTGCTGGATGCCTCTCGGCTTTTTATGCAGGATAATATACTAAAATAGAACAAAAAAGCCCGTCCACTTAATACTGGACGGGCTTTTCGCAGTAACTTATTGCGACGAGAAGTCTCACTTAGCAATCAGCATCTTCTTCGTTTCATTTACATCTGGTGCAACAAGTTGATAGAAGTAGATGCCGCTGGAGAGATGCGTTGCATCGAAGCGCCGAGTGTAAACGCCTTCATTTTGGATTGTGTTAACGAGTGTTGCAACCTCTCTCCCAAGAACGTCGAATATTTTCAGACTCACTTTCCCCGGACGACTAACACGATATGCGATTGTGGTCGTCGGGTTGAACGGGTTCGGAAAATTCTGGCCAAGAGCGACATCGTTGGGGAGTACTTCTATTGCTGATTCTACATTTGGACTTGGGGCTCCCTCCACGCCGTTCACAAGCGTGAAGCTCAAATCCTTTTCATCATAATCTCCGCCGAGTATTACTTTGGGAACCAATGCAACAGATTTCGACTCAAACTGATCGAGAGCAAAAGTCTTTTGGACTTGATTATTCGGTTGGCCTCCACTCAAGAATGGAATCTCTCCAATCTTTGAAGTCCCATTGACGACCTGGAGAGAAAGTTCGATTCCCCTGAACTTGCTTCCGTCTTGTGTCGAAACCTTTCCGTCGGCAAGCGTGTCTTGCTGCGTAACAGTTGTTGAGGCTTGTACGGTTAGAGTGTTGCCTGCGTTTGGGACGAAAGTTTCCGTCTGCAAATAGTCGAACACATTGCTCAGATTTAGATCCAGCTTCTGCCTGTAGTCATATTTCTTGAAATTGAGGCCGGATAATTTAAGAGTAAATTTGACCCGATTCTTCCGGTCAAATATTTCAACGGCTCGGTACGGTTTGCTCTCTTTTTGGGCTGTTAGGCCACCCGTTTTGTAGAAGCCCGAAGTCAATACTTCAATCTGGTACGGGGAGCTAGTTAAGTCAGTCCAACTCCTGGTCGGATAATTACCGGCGTACCACTCGTGCGTCATGTTCGCGAAAATACCGTTGCCCGAAAACGGAGAGGGGCTATTCCACATGTCATTATACCAGTCATACAACACCATCTCAGTCCTATATGGTCCGCCTCCGTAGGCAGACCACAAAAATTGAATGTAATGATAGTCAGCCGGATTCTCAAAATGCGAAACGACTGGATAGAATGAGTGAAGTCCATCTAGATCAAAGAACTCCCACATCCACCCCCATGAATTGCTAGCCGCGTCGCCGTAACGATATCGGATTAGCCATTGACTCCAGTCCCCATTCCAATAGGACCAGACACCGTACATTCCTCCCCAAGGATTTATTGCTATAGAGGATAGCCGGTCGGCTGATCCATAGGCTGCCGTTGTTTGCGACGACCAGGCTGCACCTGGGCTAACGTTGCCATCATATCGCTGCGAATAAACGGCACTGAATCTGTCATCGTAAATCATGTTCGCTGAAGATGCGCCAATCCCATTGGTCGCAAGCGAAGGATGCCATACCGTGGTGTTGTTCAGAGTGCCCGGAACCGTCGAAAGGTATTCTAGCCATTCGCTCGTGCTGGAGCCTGCTATATATTTCAATCCGTCCGATTGAGCCCACACGCAAAGCAATTTAGTTTGAGAACCGTTCATCGCCGCAATGACTGGCGTTGATCCTTGACCCGAGCCCGCATTGGATTGATAGTACGATACTTGAGTATTTGAGATGAGTAAAGGTGCGGTCCAGGTGCTTCCGATATCGGAAGAGCGTGAGTACCAGATTCTATAGTTATAATTGTCCATCTTTTGCTGCCAGACGGCCTGCAACGATCCGTCGTACGCAACCGCAATGGAAGGGGCGTCGTAAGAACCCCCACCATCTGAAATGCGTCGTGTGATGTCCCAAGCGGAACCGGTATTAGTCGAGCGTCTGTAGAAGATTTCACCTCCAGATTGGAAGACAAAATGTAACCTCCCCGAAGCGTCTTTCTCGATTATATGGTTGTTGTTGTAACTGGTTGCGTGATAGTTCAAGGATTTGTTGGAATTTGCGTAATTATACAAATAAGGATAGTTTAATGATGGATCGCCCAAAATATTATATGTTTCAAGATAATATTTGGTACGATAACCGTCTATCGAATAATACTCAATAAATTTTACTTTGGCCTCTACAGTCATTCCACCAAATGAAGTTTTTATTTCATCATATATTGAGCTAAATAATTTTTTTTCCAGAACATCATCTTCATCCCAATATGTAGAGTTTGAAGACCCATAAAAACCAACGGCAGCTTTATTCGACTCTCTTAGCCATGTTTCGCCAAAACATTCACTGGCGTAATTGAATTGACCAGTTAAGCATGCAAAACTGAAAACCAAGGGAAGTTTATATTCATTTGTCAAACTTTGTACTTGACCCTGAGACAAAGGTGGACCATCAGACCATGATGTTTGCGAACCATGTCCTGAATAGACACCGTACATTCTTCCGGCATTAAAAGCATTAACTACTTGAGTTGCTGTTGCACCGTATGTATATACATAGAGCTTTTCGCTTGTATATCCTTCTGGCTCCATGTAATTCGAAATTACATAATTATGGGTTCCTTCCGAAATCCAATAATAGTCATTGCTTGCCATAAAGACTGCTTTTTTAGTCCAATCGACCGCGCTCCGGGAGTTATCTTTAAAAGTTGTGTAAATAAAAAAGCGCATCCGTATCTTAGGCTACCAAGAACCGATAGGAACTTCCTATCAAACCTAAGGAGGATACGCC
>JAGVPT010000259.1 GCA_020052095.1 Bacteroidota bacterium
AAGTCCAAGCTTCGTCATCGCCATTTTCAGGAGCCCTTCCCCGTCGGAGTCGATGCTGCAAAATTCCCGGATCTCTTTCGACTGCATGTCTGCGTTCGCGAACAAGCCACTCCTCTTCGTAAATCGCTTCGCCTGCCGGTCACGAGCAGACACAACTCTGTGACGAATTGCTTCGGACGTCTCGCCCGGCTTTTTTTGTCCAAGTTCGGCAACTTTCACCGCCGGTACTTCAATATGAATGTCAATTCTGTCTAAGAGCGGTCCCGAAATCTTCGCCATATATTTTTGAATCTGAACCGGAGAACACGTGCATTCGTGATTTGGATTACCATAATTTCCGCAGGGACACAGATGCGTTGCCATTCGGGATGGCCTCGAAATCGTTCTCAAAGGCCAAAAACCATCGAAGATCCCCAAAGTCCTTAACACCTGGGGCGACCACATCAAGAAGAGGCGGCTGGAGCTGGGACTTGGCCAAAGGGAGGTGGCGGAGCGACTGGCGGTCAATGAATGCTCGGTTTACAATTGGGAAAAGAACCGGTCGAGCCCGGCTATTCGCTTCATGCCTGGAATCGTTGAGTATCTTGGTTATGACCCACCGAGTTTGAAACCCACAACCTTGGGCGAGAAGATCAAGAAATACCGACTCACGCACGGTTTGAGCCAGAAGAGGCTCGCCATTCAACTGGGGATTGATTCTTTAACTGTTAGAAGATTGGAACATAATAGAGGTAAACCGACAAGAAGAATCTTGAATAAAATCATTCAAATGCTGGCATAGATAATTCAAACAAATACCTAATGGTACCGCCCCGGCAAACGAACAGGGACGGCAAGCGGACCGTCCCTGTTTGACATCTTCAGATTGTCACTTAAATTGCACGAGCTATTTCATCAGGATCATCTTTTTCACCGCTCTGTAAGTTCCCGCTTGAATCTGGTAGAAGTAGATACCGCTCGAATAGTGCGATGCGTCAAATTGTACTTCGTAAAATCCGATTGGCTTATCTTCATTCACGAGCATTGCAACCTGCTTTCCAAGTACGTCAAATACCTTAAGCGTTACAAGGTTTGCCTCAGGAATTGCATATCGTATAGTCGTACTCGGATTGAATGGATTCGGGTAATTATCAGAAAGCTCGAACTGAATCGGCATCACCTGAGTCAATTGTTGGGTCTGCTTCTTGAATCTATTTGCTTGTCCCGGTTCGACACTCACAAATGTCTCAAGTGCGCTTTGGGCTGTGGAGAGCTCCAGCGGGGTCGACAATTCCGGCTTATCAAGGACTTCATCAAGAATTGAAGAAGCTCCGTCTCGATCATTATCGTTAAACAATGCGGAATAAAAATTGTTAAGCTTTGCCCTGGTTGTAAGGCGAGCATTTGACCGAGCACTCATTATATTTTGGTTGACTTGTTTTGCTTGGTCTTTGCTCCCTTTCTTGAGATGCAGATAAGAGAGAAGTAGTCCATGTTCCTTTGCGGCAGCTTTAGGAGGTGATGAAAAGAAGTCAGTTATGTCTTTTGCCGTTTCGTCACTATAGCAGTTGAAAAGCTCAACGTAAGCTGCCTGGTTTTTTGGGTTATTCGCAATATAAGACATGAAAAAATCTTTCGCTTCCCTAAACTTGCCATTACTTCGTAATTCAACCCCATCCAAGAGAGACACTTTTCCATTAGGCTGATTGATCGCCTGTTGGGCTGGCAATTGCAGGTGTTGATTGCTGCTCTCAGTTGTCTGTGCTTGCGCGTCTCTTTGGTCATCTTTCTGAAACGTCAGCTCGGGGCCTCCGCCCGCGATCTGCGGAAAATACTCATAGTAGAAATAGCATCCAGTCCCAAGCCAATATGATGGTCCGCCCCCCCAAAATGCACCATACCCTTCTGCACCGCTGTAGGTGTCCGCGTAAAAGTCATAATACTGACTGCCAGAAAAACTGTTTCCTTGGTATCGATAGTAATAGTGCGATTCCGGGTCTGGCGCAATAGTCGGATAGCTATACTGATACGTCATTACGCTGTACAGGCAATTTGTGACATTGTTGTTTACTCCAGCATTTGAAACATTTCTGAACTGTGGCGACGAGCCCCAGATCGCCCCAACACCCCAATTGAATCCGGATATTGTATTCTTCCAAATGTCACCGTATGAACCACTCTGGCAAATAATCGCGCCCCCACTATGGTAGTTGGCGTTTCCAGATGCTTTTGTGATGGTATTCTGGTTGCACGTCATAGGCGACACAATCAGATTGATGCCGTGGTCACGTGGGTTTGTGATTGTGTTGTTAAGGATAGAACCCGACGAACAGTTGTAGGCATAGATTCCATTAATACTATTTTGTAACACTGAGTTTTGAATTGTAACGTTTGAAGTATTCGTAATCTGAATTTGTGTGCCATTCATCATGGTTACGTAATTGAGGCTGGAGCCTGCAGATCCCGCACCATCCAAAACTATCGAACCCCAATCGCCGGGGACGTACCAGCTTCCAGGGGAAGGCCCCCTAAATATTGTGTAGATACCTGAAGAACCATTGACTGTAAGCTTTCCGTTCACTATGAGAGAAGTATACTGGGGGAAAAAGACAGTTGCGCCCGCCTGAATAGTAAGATTTAGTCCAGTTGGGATTGTTATTTGCCCAGTCAACATAATGGAGCTGCCGCCAGGCCATATTTCATCTGAGCTCAACGTGCCGGACAGCGTAATGTGACTCACGAACTGAGTAAATGTAGTTGTTCTATTATTAAGAATGTCTTTGACATCACATCGCACAGTAAAGCTTTGGGATCCCATTTGTTGTGTAAGCATGGAACTAGTAGATACTGATGACCAAGCGCTGCTACCGAATTCTTGCCGAAACCATTGATAACTGAAATTCCCAGAGCCGCTAGTCACATTCATGTTCCACGTCAAAGACTGTCCTGAAGTGGCAGAAGTCAATCCAGAAATGTTGCCTGCCACAGGCAATGCAAAGGCGTAATTTATTTGAACCGGATTTTGCTGGTATTCTCCGTAAACCGAATTGTTACTGGGGGTGACAGATAATCTTAGAGTGTAAGTCCCTAAGCTTTGCCCACCAAGTTGAGCATAACTTGGATAATCCATCATATGACCTGATATTAAATATTGACTATTATGTAACCGAAGGACCTCAGCATTGCTCTGATTATAGATTATTGCGGTTAAGTAATTAGCCCCTACGAGATCATACTCGAAATCAAAAAAACTAGATTGATACGCCGATGTGAAATTTACTATATCGACGCCGGGCAGATAGTAACCAAACCCTGAAGCGGACAGAAAGCTATTACCAGAAAACATTCCTAGGGCATTAATGCTATAATTATTCCATGCTCCGCCCCCCCCAAAAGCGATAGGTGAAGCCAGCAGGTTGACCCCATTAACGGCCGAGAAGACGCTAGGATTAAGCGAAAAGTTTGAGTTGTAGATTTTATAAGAACATAAATACTGTCCAAAAAATTGGAATAAATGAACTTCATTAAGGTTTGCATCCGTAACAACCCAATCATAAGAAAATGTTCGGCCAAGATTTGTCAAGTTGCTGGGAGAGCTAAACTTGTTCATGCGCAAGACCTGAAGATTCCCAAGATTTAATACTACAAACGCCATTTGATTTCTATCAATAAATCCGATGAGATTAGTTGGGTCGTGAGATACTTTTGTGACATTATCAAGAGAATAGGTAATCCCATTGAATGAATATTGAGTCAATTGAGTAAGCAAGTTTCCATCCTTATCAAGCTCGACAATCCCACCCAGCCCTTTGTCAGCGACCCAGATAGAATAATTAGGCCATGTCGATGTACTTGTCCAGGCATCTACGTCAACGTCCACAGGAATTTGTAGCGGCCCCTTAATACTTCTAAGATATGTTATCACACCAGTAGCATGATCGTATCGAAGCTGCGCGATTTCGCCCTTGCTGGCCTCACTCACAAAAATATTGACTGTGCCATCTGCCATTTTTAGTGCTTTCATCCCACGTGAGTCAAGAAAACTATAATCCCCGGGCCAGTCTCCATACGACTTTGTCCAATTCGAACTCCCTTCGGCGAAGACGATGCGATGACGCTGTTCATCCAAAACAAATGTCACATCGTCTGAGACGTAGCCATTTGACACAGCGAGCGGAACATATTCAATTTCACTGAGACTCGAAAAGAGAGTCTTTCCAACGTAAGTCTGAGCGTCGCTTCTAGTAATCAACCATTTGTCCGGATCAGTGTAATATCTTTGTGGAATCAAGGCATGGTTAGATTCAACAATACCAACGATATCTAAAGTGGCACTGTTCTGCGCTATCCTTGTAGTGGTCTTCATCAAACTCTTTTCCGAATTGGATGGTTGGCGAGATGGGAAACCGTTACTTTTCACAAAATCCGCGATGCGTTCAACAATATCGCTCGAATGACTAATGTACCATCGCCCCATTTCTTTCTTCAGCAAGAGGGTTGTCGAAGCTTTCTTCTCAATCTGATCCCCAACTAAACACATTACTTGAGCCGAATCTCCTGCAATGGTCACTCGCATGCTGTCGAAAGAGAAAACTGAGGCTATGTTTCTGTTAATGTCTCTACCTTGCTTAAATGCGTCAGCCAGTTGATTCCTCACTTGAGCGCGCTCAGATTGACTCCCAATAAATGTCGCTATTCGCTCAGATTCATTTGATCGAGTTCCCTGCACAACTTCTTCTAGAATTGTGTTGATTTGTTGTTCATCCGATATTGGAGTTACGAGTTTTACTCTATTGCTAGACTGGACTTGAGCCAGAGTCTGAGCAGACAACAAAAAGATAACAAAAACAATCGCTGTTACCCTGATCTTTAGACCACGGCAACTGTGAGATAGAACAGAACCATTATTGTTTTTCATGATTTCTTGGCCCTCTATATATAAGAGTTGATGAGATGCGCGCTTGTTACTATTTAGCGTTTTTCTCACTTGAGAGAGTTTTCGTAGCTTCACGACCCACGAGTGTATTAGGATATTTATTGGAGAGAGTTTCTAATACCTCTCGTCGTTTATCGGGTGAAGAATGCGTCAACAAATATGTCTTCCCTAATAGTGCATTTTCGGTGTTGGCAAACTTCTCAATTAGTTTAAATGCTGCCTCCGTTGCTTTTGCATTGTCTTTTTCTCCTGGCCTGGAGTAAAGATGAATTTTCTGATACATTGCGATTGGAGTAAAGACATTACCTGCGAGTCGCGTTTCCAAATCATCTAAAGCACTAATTGCAGCTCCCTTATTACCTTCAATTTCGAGGTCTGTTGCTCTATCCAAAAGATCGTGCGCTTCCTTATTAATTCCCTCCGATTCAACCACCTCAAACTCAACTTTATTCGAATGTATCCCCCTCTTATCGCTGAGATAAACTGCTTCAACTGAATATTTGCCGACAGGAAAGAACTTCTTTGTTTGAAACGGTCTCCAATCTCCAGTACCAAACAATGGCAATAAATTAAAGAAAACAGAATCTCGCTCCATTGGCTGCATGGATTGTCTAGATAATTTCCATGCGTTAAAATCCCTTTTCTTGTCTTCATATTTGGTTCCAGCAGCGTCAAGTATTTCGAACCTCA
Source organism: Bacteroidota bacterium (assembly GCA_020052095.1). Classification (GTDB taxonomy): domain Bacteria; phylum Bacteroidota; class Ignavibacteria; order UBA10030; family UBA8401; genus JAGVPT01. The sequence goes on from JAGVPT010000259.1 coordinate 5,606, forward strand.
TATATCCAAAATCAAGAGAGAGTTGATCTGTTGTGATGGTTCTTGATGAGTGATTTTGAAGCACTACACTCGACCAAACCGATTCACTTTTCAGGAATTTTGTTTTATTAATTCTAAGTTCTAATGTCAAATTTTGACCATAAATGCATAGAGGAAAAAAGAAAAATGTCAATAACATGTAATTTGACAGAAGAGCAACAATCTTTTTGGTAATCATATTTCACCTCTCTATTATTTTTACCACACCTTATCCAATAAAACTTGATTATGTCCCTCACAAAAATAGGGGCGGTCCCAAAGCGTTAGCATTTGACTCTGCGTTAGATTCTGCTCGACCGGATCCATCATTATACACAGAGATTTCCAAATTCCATTATGACCTGTCGAATGACTTTGTATACCTCTTTGGTGACCTAACTCATGAATGACAACTCTTGTGAACTCTTTTGGTAGGGTTGTCGAATTGAGCGTACCATCTAATTTACCAACCTTTACATATGAATATCCTGCTGGCCCCGATCTAGCTATTCCTACTGCCAATGCGTCCGGATTATTTGGTAATTCAACCCCGTTCTTATCTGTGACTTTTATGTTTTTCACTGCGTACAATAGGCCGAGGTTTGGATTATGCATTAACGCATTCGAGCAATATTGATAGGCATAGTCAAACAGTTCATCCCTTCCCGCTACATCGTCAACTACTTCAATGACATCTTGGGCAACAAGATTCGACGTGTAGGTACTCTGCTTAATGGTGGTACCCGCGCCAGCGTAAACAGAAGTGACAGTTCCCCACGCAAATCCCCGAGACAACAGATCATAACCGGTCTGAGAATTATACTCGACATTGTAGTCTCTTAGGTTTACGACATCAACGTTGAATGTGGTCGAGCTATTGGCAACTTCATTAGCTGTGCCAATATTTATTGTTATGTTTGCGCTTCCAGACGAAAGGCTGGTTGGGTCAAATGTCAAAGGCACTGTGTATTGCCCAGTTTGGTAGTTCCAATACGAATTCGCTGAATTGCCAATATATGCATTGCGCTTGTCGCTGCCTAAAGTCCACCAGACTTTGCCATAATCGTCCAATGTCGCGTTCGAAGGTATAGTCCCACATATAAAGATCTTTCTTGTTTCCAGCACCTTGAACTTGTACGGAGAACTGCTTAGGCCATATTCGGCTGAGATTACAGCGGTCCTTGAAACAAAATAGGACTCTGCGTTAAACGTTGGGGTTGTGTCATCTTTTGCCCCGGAACCAGAACAGCTTAAGATATTTAGAGCATAAAATAGACCAAAAACAATGACTACTTTTCCACCAATTCCTGCTGGCCGGATACTCAGTCTAAAGATTTCTATAGTTCTGTTCATTCATTGCCTCCTTGCTGGCTTCTGTTGATGATTCGATTAAACTATATTTGAGTGTGGGCAGAATGGATTCTATTATAAATATTACCTTTATCCTGAATCCTGCGTGAAAAAGTGTTAAAAATTGAGTTTAGAAATCTTATTTGAGGCGCAGATCACCGCATCCTTATCGCGAAAATGCGTAGGCAACTTTAGCACGGGACGATTACCTGAATGTACAAGTTCACCTGGAATAAGTAGTAGCCGTGCACGTAAAGAA
>JAGVPT010000120.1 GCA_020052095.1 Bacteroidota bacterium
ATGGATGCGGGAAAAGTGACCAAAGAAATCTTGTCGAAATCGTAACGCTCGGATTCAATCCCATCAGCACCTGCCGTCAATTTCGGTGCACGAAGGCAGCTGATATCCGGTGCATTCATGCGGATCACCGAAATTGAGACCCTTCGATTGAATCCCTCCCCCGCGCGCACCCAACGATTTCGAAGTGAACCGAACAATGCTGCGTTGATGAACTCGGAATCGGCGGCAATGTGCGACGGGAGCGATGCGTGCGTTAAGAAAACGGTTAGCATGTGGGGTGGCGAGTGTGAGCCGTTTTCTTCGGCATGTGCGCAGGTAAGCATCGCAAGGGTTCCGATTCCGAGAAGCTCTCTTTGCTTCTTTCTCTGGCATCAGAGAAAGAAGAGCGTCGATGATTTACTCAATATGAGCCACCATCGAAATTCTGTGAGCGAATTTTCTTCTCTTCTTTGCGTTCTTTGCGCCTTTGCGGTTCAAATCTTCTTTTTTCGCAGGATCAAAAAGATGTCACAACTTCTTCACGCCAATACCTGGGCGGTCAGTGAGCGTCACTTTGCCATCGATAACTTTTGTGCCGTCAAAGACATCGTTGCCGATAAGCAGTGCTCCGTCAAGGTCCGCCCAGTCCACCATTGGCGCCAGGTGAGAAGCTGCGGAAATCGCGCACGAAGTCTCCGTCATACACCCCATCATCACTTTCATTCCGAGCGAACGCGCGAGAATGAGCATCTTGTGCGCTTCCCGCAGGCCGGTGCATTTCATCAACTTGATGTTGATGCCGGAGTACGCGCCGTGTGCTTTCTTCACGTCATCCAAACGCTGGACGGCTTCATCGCCGATGATCGGCAGAGGGCTGCGTTCCGTCAACCAGGCATGTTCTTCGTACCATGTCTTCGGCATTGGTTGTTCGACGAATACGACCCCCTTCTCTTTCAGCCAATGAACCATTTCAAGCGCGAACTGTTTGTCCTTCCATCCTTGGTTGATATCGACGCACAGTGGCTTGTCGGTAACCGAGCGGATCGTTTCTATCATTTCCTTATCGGTGTCGCGCCCTAACTTCACCTTCAGTATTTTGAACTCTGCTGCCTCTTTCACTTTTTGACGCACAACGTCGGGTTTGTCGATGCCAATCGTGAACGACGTGTACGGAGTTCTTTCCTTCGGGAAACCCCAGATATTGTACCAGGGCTGGTTCATTATTTTCCCGAGCAGATCATGGAGGGCAATATCGACGGAGGCCTTCGCGGCCGGATTTCCAATGGTAATGGCATCAATGTCCGAGAGAATTGTCTCGAGCTCGAACGGATTCTCGTACTTGCTCAAATCGATTCTCGCAAGAAATGCGGATGCACTTTCCTGCGATTCGCCGAGGTACGGTGGCATGGATGCCTCGCCATAACCGACAAGGTCGCCGTATTCGATCTGAGTCAGTATCACGGGCGTAGTGGAACGGGAGCTGTTCGCGATCGTGAAAACGTGCCTCAACTCGAGCGTGTACGGCTTGTAGGATAATTTGAGTCGCGCGGGTTTCATCTTATCGAGGTATGTCGCGGCCAACACCTCCGATGAAGTGCCGGCGATTATCGCCGAGCCTGCAATAGCTGCTGATGTTTTCACAAATTCTCTTCGTGTCTGATTCATGAATGCACTCTTGGAAAGTTATTGCACAAAAAATGCTGCTCACAAGGGCGGAAACCTCTAATAGGATCGCCGACCATGAGCAGCACCCATCTTGCCTTATGACTGAAAAGTCAGACTCGCTCGTCGACAAAATCCCGTTCGTCGGATCGAACAACGAGAACGGGGCAAGGCGCCTTGCGAACAATTTTTTCCGCCGTACTGCCAAACAGAACGTGCTCGACGCCGGTGTGTCCGTGCGTCGCAACAATGATGAGATCGATGCCTTCTTCTTTCGCATACGAAACAACTTCGACAAACGGCAGGCCGACTTTCACGAGCCCTTCCGCCGGCACGACCCCCTTGATCTCATTCGTGATAAGCTCTTGAAGTTCCTGCTCCCCCTTCACACGCAGTTCATTCTCAACGTTCGGCATTCCGATTTGGCCGAAACTAAAATCCGCAGGATAAATCGTCGGCTCAACAACATAGAGCAAGAGGATTTTCGCATGAAATTGCCGGGCGAATGGTATAGCATATTGAAGCGCTTTCTTGGAATACTCGGAAAAGTCTATAGGGACGAGAATCTTCCGGAGAGCGATTGTTGCAGAATCGGGAGTTGACAGTTTTTTTGATGGAGCTTTCTTCTTGGATGCCGTGGTTTTTTTGGAGCGCACGTTTCGCTTTTTCATGGCTGCCTCCGTTTCATTTTCAGGGTTTTAGTGCATCAAGTTCAGCCCGAACCTTGGCAAGTTCCTGGTTCGTGTTCCGTAAACGTTCTCCGATCATCTCGGCTACTTTGAGGACAATCTTAAGACCGGTGCTGGGTGACTTCTCCATGATCTCGAAGAGATCGGGACGGAAAAATCCGATCAGGTTTGCATCCGTCACCGCGATGACCGATGCCGAGCGTGGAGATTCATCGAGCAGCGACAATTCGCCGAAGAAATCACCGTCCTTCAAGAGCGCCAATTCCTTCTTTGAGCCATCGGTGCCCACGAGGCCTACCGAGACTTCACCTTGCTCGATAACGTACATCCCCAGTCCTGGATCGTTCTGAAAAAATACGTATTCTCCCGCAACATATTGCCGACGATGGACAATACCCGAAACTTGCCGCAGCTCCCGGGGCTTTAAATTTTCAAAGACCGGGATTTTCAGGAGCATCTCCTCGATCGTCGTCGGTTTTCGCTTCAGCTTAAATACATTCTTCCACTCCAGACTTTCAGACTTCTGAATGATCTTCCGAAATCGTTCTATAGCCACTGTAAACCTTTCCTTGACTGCTGTTTTCGCCGACGGTGACGATTACGGTAGTCAATTGTACTCTTTCAGAACTTTATAATCAACACCCGGCGCTTAGCTCAAGAATATGAATGAGCATTGATCTGCTTTCCATGTCCACCCCTGGCGCGCGAGTGCCAGGGGTGGTGGAAGGAAGGAAATGATTTAGGTTAAGGCAACAACCCAGATTCAGCGCTTAGTGTACGAAATTGAGCCAGCCGTGCGGGTCGGTTCCGTCTTGCACGACGCTCATAAATCGTTTTTGCAGCTCGCGCGTGATCGGTCCTGGTTTTCCTTCGCCGACGGTCAGGCGGTCAATCGTCTTGATCGGCGTAATCTCGGCGGCCGTCCCGGTGAAGAAAACTTCGTCCGCGATGTAGAGCATCTCCCTCGGTATATGAGCTTCCGCGATCGAAAAACCCGCGTCCTTTGCGAGGGTGAGAACTGACGACCGTGTGATTCCCGGAAGCAATGCATCGATGAGCGGAGGAGTCACTATCGATCCGTCCCGCACCACAAAAATATTTTCGCCGCTTCCTTCGCTGATATGGCCCTGCGTGTCTAGGGCAATTCCCTCAGCGTAACCGTCGGCCAGCGCCTCGAGCTTGATGAGCTGAGAATTCATATAATTGGCACCGGTCTTCGCCATGGTCGGAAAAGTGTTCGGCGCAGGACGCGACCACGAAGCGACGCGCACATCGATGCCCTTATCGAGAGCATCGGCGCCAAGGTATTTTCCCCACTCCCACACGATAACGCTGACGTCGACCGGGCAGCCCACCGGACTTACTCCAACGTCGCCGTACCCCCGGTATGCGATCGGACGTATATAACACGATTTCATCTTGTTTGCTTCAATCGTTTCTTTGATCGCGGCTTCCATTTCCTTTTTCGTGTACGGTATTACCGCCCGATACATTTTCGCAGAATCAAACAAGCGGTCGATGTGCTTGTCGAGCCGGAAAATTGCCGAGCCTTTCTTGGTCTCGTAGCAGCGAATGCCTTCAAACCAACTGCTGCCGTAGTGAACCACATGCGACAGCACGTGGATATTAGCATCATCCCAATTGACGAGCTTTCCGTTCATCCATATCTTTTCAACTTTTTTCACTGGCATTGTCTCTATCTCGCGTTATGATTGTCGTTTTTGTTTGGAGAGCGTAAGAAGTAAGACGTGAGACGTAAGATGTTCTTGCAGAGACTATTTTTCCATCTCACATCTTACGTCTCACCGCAACTAAACTCCCATCTCATAAATCCTGTACGTCTTGTACCGCTTTCCGTTCATCATCTCGGCGGCACGATTCATCATGATGTTGTCTTCGAGAACCCAACTCGCTTCGCCGTAATGATATCCGAGTTTTTCCGCACGCACGGCAGTCTCATAAAAGAGGACTCCCGCCGCACCGGACTTGACCTGTTCCGGAATAACTCCCAGAACGATGATGCGCACCAAGTCAATGTGCTTCTTCTTTGTATAGAGATGATACAAACCTCCCAACAATCCCCCGTTCTTGTTGTACTTTAGCGCGACATTGATGTCGGGAAGCGTAAGAGCGAAACCGATGGGTTTTCCCTTTGCCTCGGCGATGATGATCAATTCCGGAACCACGACAGGTTTCAAGTCCGTGGCGAGGGCGTCGAACTCTGCATCGGTCATCGGGACAGCGCCCCAGTTTCTCGACCACGCCTTATTATAGAGCACCTTAATGCGGTCCACTTCCTCTTTGAAGTGTTTCATGTCGATTGTGCGAAACGTCAGATCTTCACGCTGTTTCACGATCTCGTTGAAGCGCACAAACCGTTCGGAATAGACCGTCTCTTGCGAGAGAAGGTAGGCGTAGAGGTCCTTCAGTTTCCTGAAGCCGTATCGTTCGACCAGCGTTGCATAGTACGAAGGATTGTACGTCATCAAGACCGTTGGGCTGGAATCAAAACCGTCAACCAGCAATCCGTACTCGTCGTTCACCGATGGGTTCGCCGGTCCGCGCATCGCTGTAACGCCTTTCGACTGCAGATACTTCTTCGCTGCGTCGAAGAGTGCATTGGCTACCGCCTGATCATTGATCGACTCGAAGAACCCGAAGAAGCCGATGTTCTCGGCATGCTCCTTATTGTGATTGTGATTGACGATGGCCCCTATCCGTCCGACAATTTCCCCGCCGCGTTCGGCAAGGAACAATTCCATGTCTGCGTGAGTGTAAAACGGATTCTTCTTCTTGTCGATTAGTTTTTTCCTGTCCATCATCAACTGCGGGACCCAATATGGATCTCCCGCGTACAGTTTCCACAAAAACCTGATGAACCGTGTTTCATCGGTTTTTGTCCTGACAGGGCGAACAGCAACGCTCTCCATAAAAACGCTCCCATACTACTAAAAAGCCACGCAGTGTTTTATCTCACGGCGTGGCTTTTTCGAAGATTTGAAAAAGGATTTTACTTAGTTGATCACGCCGAGCTTTTTTCCGATTACGCCGAATATTTCCAGTATCTTGTCGAGGTGCTGATCTTCATGCGTTGCCATATAGCTTGTGCGCAGCATCTCCATTCCCGGAGCGACGCCGGGCCGAACGAAGGCGTTCACGAACACGCCGGCGTCGTACAGTGCGCGCCAGAAGATCAGCGTTTTCTCCGTCTCGCCGATGATAACCGGAACGATTGCGGATTCATGCCCATCGATGATCTTGAAGCCCATCGATCGGAATCCTTCGCGCATTTTCGCAGCATTGGATTGCAGACGGGCGATGCGCTCCGGCTCCGCCTCCAAAATATCGAGAGCAGCCAATGCAGCGGCGACGGATGCCGGTGTCGGACTTGCGCTGTAAATGAGCGCTGGCGCGTGATGTTTCACGTAATTGATAACCGAATGTTTACCGCAGACGAAGCCGCCAAGCGAGGCAAATGTTTTGCTGAAGGTGCCCATCGTAAGATCGACATCCTTTTCAAGACCGAAATGGCTTGATGTGCCCCTTCCGCCTTTTCCGATCACTCCGGTCGCATGAGCATCGTCGATCAGAATACGAGCGTTATGTTTCTTCGCGGCCTTCACCAAAGCAGGAAGGTCTACGATTTCTCCAGAAGTACTGAAAACACCGTCCGAGACGATGAGTTTTGCAGAATCAGGCCGAAGTTTCAAAAGCATCGACTCAAGGTGCTTCATGTCGTTATGCTTGTAGCGAACAACCTCCGCAGTCATTCCAACTGCGATCATGTTGCCGGCAACGATACATGCGTGATTGTCTTTATCCGAGACAACATATTCGCCGCGTTGAACGAGCGTCGGGATAATTCCTTGTGCAGTCTGAAATCCTGTGCTGAAGAGAAGACAGTCCTCGGTGCCGAGAAACTTTGCGAGCCGCCCTTCGAGTTCGACATGCAGATCGAGGGTGCCGGTGAGATATCGTGAACCGGAACATCCGGTTCCGTATTTGTGCACTGCCTGAACAGCCGCTTCCTTCACTTTGGGGTGAGCGGTAAGCCCGAGATAGTTGTTCGATCCCGCCATGATAACATGCCGCCCCTCCATCTGAACAACGGGTCCTTCGTTCGCCTGAATCGGGCGAAAGTAGGGGTAGACGCCTTGTTCCTTGACCTCGTCAGCAAGGGTGAAACTTGAGCACTTATCAAATAAATCCAAAAGGACTCCTTCTGTAAAAAAATATCATCTACGATTACCGTAACCATAGATAATGCCGCTGCCAGTCTCTTCACCACTACATTGATTATTACGTGCGTTTTTAATATACTCTATCGTCAAAAAAAAGTCAATCGAAAGAAAATATGAATTCTCCTACCGCATTTGTCACAGGCGGAACCGGTTTTATCGGCAGTCACCTCGTGGAACGCCTCCTCTCGCGCGGATACAATGTGCGTTGTCTTATCAGAAATCCGGAAAAGCCGGGCTATCTCAAGAACCTCCCTGTTGAACTTTTCACAGGCGACTTGTTTTCGTCCGATGCCCTCGAGCGGGCAATTTCAGGCGCCGATTTCGTCTACCACGTTGCCGGCGTTGTTGGTTCCCGAAACAAAGAGGGCTTCTACAAACAAAACAGGGACGGAACGAGAAATATCATAGAAATCGTATCACGGGCGATTCCTCGCCTCAAGAAATTTATTTTTGTGAGCAGCGTGGCGGCGGTCGGTCCGGCCACCTCCATGCAGGGAGTGGATGAATCGGCTCCGTACCATCCCATTACAACGTACGGGAAGAGCAAAATGGAGGCAGAGCTTGAAGTATTGAGGTACAAAGATTCGCTGCCAATAACGATCCTGCGCCCAACGGCGGTGTACGGACCGCGTGATCCAGCAACGTTCGATTTTTTCCACACAATTTATAGAGGGTTGGTGCCCCTTGTCGGGTTTTCGGACAAGTTTGTGAACATGGTGCATTCCACCGATCTGGTTTCGGGCATAGTACTTGCCGGTGAAAGCAATGCGGCAACGGGGCAGGTATATTTCTTGGGAAGTGTTGGTTCTTTTTCATTGAAGGAAATCGGGGATGTGACCAAAAAGGTCTTGGGGAAAAGGGCGATCAGGATTCGGCTCCCTGAACCGCTCGTCTATGCCGTCGCGGCGACTGCCGGCTTCATCTCCCTCTTCAGCGAAAAGCCCTCCGTCCTTAATTTTGAAAAGGGCCACGATATGGTACAGAGCTACTGGGCGGTCGATATTTCAAAAGCTCAAAGGGAACTCGGATATACTCCGGTCGTCAGCTTGCCTGACGGCATACGTGAAACGATGGAATGGTATAGACAGAACGGATGGATGTGAGTTGGTGTCGTAAGGCGTAGGAGGTGCTGCAGTTCAATGGCGCGAGCTTGATACTTAGGACCGGTTCACTTCTTGTGCGTGCGGCAAAACAATCACTCATTACCTCTCACTAGAGGCGTTGCGAGAGACTTTTTTTCTTCAACTTCTCTGGAGATCTGAATCCTCATCCTCCGATCTCACTTCTTACTTTTGGCTTTCATCCGCCCCCACCTTCCTTGAAATCCTACTCACTTTTCGATATATTCTAACAATTCATTTACGGTCACTTCTACTCAACCATGTCATCTCAACGTCGTAACGATTTTCTCATCCCGCTGCTGACCGCCATCTCAGACGTTGCTGCCATTGAAACTGCGTTCCTGTTATCATACTGGCTTAGATTCCATTCTCAGCTCACTTCGGTCTTTGAAATCACGCTGGGCATTCCCCCCCTCGCCGGGTATGTGTACGGCTCGTTCGTTTTCATTCCGATGTGGTTGCTTGTCTTCCGCTCCCGCGGACTGTATGGGACCCGTCGAAACACCCATTTGAGCGACGAGTTCTTTGCTATCGTTCGACTTGTTTCCATTGGATTAATGATTGTGATGAGTGCGACGTTTTTCTACCGCGGCTTTTCATACTCTCGCGGCGTCTTTCTGCTGTTGTGGATAACCTCGATCACCACGGTCACAACAGGAAGATTTCTCATCATGGAGTTTGAGAAAATTCTCTATCGTCGGGGGAGAGAATTGAAAACCGTCGCCATCGTCGGCAGCAACGACACTGCGAACGAAATTTTCTCTCTTCTCACATCTCACCATTATCTCGGGTACGAAGTTATCGGCTACTACGCAGATACAGCGGCAGCGGGGCCCCTTTCACAGTCAAAGTATTTGGGAGCGATAAAAGACCTCCCCAACGATATTGCACGATATCGACTCCAAGCCGCGCTGATCGCGCTTTCGTATAAAGACCATCCGCAGTTGCTGGAGATGATTCGCGACGCCGAGGGATTGAACATCGAATTGATGATGGTGCCCGACATGCTGGACCTGATGACAAGCCGCGTCCGTATCCGGGAAATCGAAGGAATTCCCTTCATCCAAATCAAAGAGATCCCCCTTTCTACGTGGAACCGCATCAATAAGCGCACCTTCGATATTCTCTTCTCTTCCATCATCTTGCTCGTCACACTCCCGATAACGGCAATGCTGGCAGCCGTCATCAAGCTGACATCGAAAGGCCCTATATTCTTCCGCCAAGAGAGAATCGGCCTCGACGGAAGCGCATTTCCTGTCGTAAAGTTTCGAACAATGCGCGCCGACGCAGAAGTGACAACCGGGCCGGTGCGCGCAAAAAAAGGGGATCCCCGCACCACGACAATCGGAAGAATTCTTCGCCGCACAAGTCTTGATGAATTGCCGCAGTTATGGAACGTTTTGCGCGGACACATGAGCATTGTCGGTCCGCGCCCCGAGCGTCCGTTCTTCGTCGAACAATTCAAATCCAAAATTCCGCGGTATCTGGAACGCCATCGAGTGAAAGCAGGAATGACCGGCTGGGCTCAAGTGAACGGCCTTCGGGGCGACGCTCCGATTGAAGAGCGCACGAAGTACGATATCTATTACGTCGAAAACTGGTCGCTGGTCTTCGACGTGAAAATTATCCTGAAGACAATCCGTGCAGTCATCTTTGGAAAGGATGCCTACTGATTCACCGCTAACGCAAAGTCGCAAAGAGAGTGTAATTGCTCCTGACTCCTGTATTCTGAATACTGTATCCTGTATTCTCTCTACCAAACAACCATGGTTACACTTTTCGTTTTCTACATTCATACCATCGCCGCGGTTTACGCTTTCACCGACCAATACCAGGAAGAAGGCGTCGGTGCAGGTACTCTCGCTGTGGCTTTCATGGCGATAATTTTCTCTGTCGGATGGAGTATCAGTACCTTCGTCCTGAAGTATCTTATGACCGAAAAAGGGTTTGGGATTTATCTCAACAGGGACGCGATATCGCTGGCATTATTGACGATTGGAGAAGGGGTGTTCTACTATTTCTATGTGAAGGGATCCGTGAAGAAGAAAACTATTTCACTTTGAAGTTGAAGGTAATCGTGCAGACCTGATCGAGGGCGGGCTGTGCGCTCTGAAGCGATTCGAACCTCCACGACCGTACTTCTTTTATGGCGGCGTTTTCCAGCCGCGTATCCCCTTTTCGCAGCGGTTGCACCGATTTGATTGTTCCCCGTGGCTGAACAACGACTCTCAGTTTTATCTGCGCATTAAGATTGACCCCTGGGGGATATTTCGGCAGATCGCCTTTCAGCAATTCTCTGTTCCCACCGCCGGTCCATTGAATCGCATAGGACACGTTTTCCCCGATCGAACTCGCCACGCTACCAGAACCGATCGGTGCGCTCACATCGGCGGCGCGGAACAAACTCTTGCCGGCGATTGTATCTTTTGATCCCGTCACAGCCGAAGAAGCTACCTGCTCACGGTCATCTGCGGCAGGATTCTTATTCAATGTTGACGTGCTCGACGGGCCCTCGATCGCCTCAAGCTTTTTTGAGGCAGGAAGGTTTATTGCTTCTTCGGGCGATGTGATATTGGTGCGGGTCGGAAGGGCGACAGAATTATCGGGTGAAGCAGGGGGTTGTTCGATCGCCTGCACCGGCGTGCCGGTTTCGATGGCTGGTTTGGGAATTTCGGCGAGGGTGGAGACTGATGCTCCCCACGTCAATTCGACGAATTGGGGTTCCGGCAGGCTGCCGGCAGTATTCGTGAAGAACAATGCGACAGCGACAATCGCGTGGAAAACAATTGAACCCAACCACGCCTTCTTTAATTCCGGAGAGGAGCGCGCCATATTATTTTGCTCCTTCTGCCGGCTCCGTCGCTATCATGAAACGCTGCGCACCGACGCCTTTGGCGATGTCGATCACATCAACTGCGCTCTGGAGACTGACGGTCTTTTCCGCCTTGAGTATGACGACTTGATTCCGGTCCTTGTCGAGAACGGGAATAAGTTTTTGCGCAAGGGTCGCCTTTGTCACCTCGTCAAGATTCAAGAAGATTTTCCCGCTGCCGGTAAGAGTGATGACGGTGTTACGGTCGGTCTGGACTTCCGTCGTTAGCGCTTTGGGAAGTTGGACTTTTACACCGGGCATGATAACGAACGATGACGAGAGGAGGAAAAAGATGAGAAGCTGCATGACGATGTCAGTCAGGGCAGCGTAGTTGAATGCGGGATTCACTTTGAATGAGCGTTCGAACTTCATGGCGAATGCCCGTTAATCATTTTTTGGTTCGAAAAACTCGTCCTCTTCGGAAAATACTTTTCGAACAGACGACGGCCGTTGAGACGACGATTGCGCTTCTGCTGCGCTACCCGACTTCACGAAATCCAAAAATTCCTCAGCGCTCTGTTCAATCTCGAAAACGAACTTATTTACTTTCCCAACAAAGTAATTATAAAAACCGAGTGCGGGGATGCCGACGATCAACCCGAACGCGGTAGTAAGCATTGCCTCCCAAATTCCCCCTGCCAGGTTACTCGGATTAACATTTCCGCCCAGTTGTTCGATAACGCGAAAAGCGGCAATCATGCCGGTGACTGTCCCCAGGAAACCGAGCATCGGGGCAAGTCCCGCGAGGTTGGCGAGCAATCCGAGACGTTTCTCGAGATGAAAAACTTCTTCCTTCCCCGCGCCTTCGATCGCCTCCTTCATCGCCGCATGGCCATCCTTGTACTTGATGATACCCTTCTTCAAAATACTTGCGACGGGCGCTTTCACTTGCGAACAGGCGTTCACAGCTCCGACGAGGTCGTTTCGTGACAACGCGCTGCGAATTTTCAGCATTAATTGCCCCGGGTCTACTTTTGCCTTACTGAGGACGATAAACTTCTCAATGATCAGAACACCCGCGATGAGGGAACAAAGGAGAATTGGCCACATCACGACTCCGCCGCGCAAAAAAAGTTCGAGCAGGTTCATTGGTATTCCTCTTGTAAAGAATTCTATTTGCTCAATCGAACGACCCAGTAGCCGCCTTCAAGCATGTGCGCAATTTTCTCGGCGGAACTTCGGGCGGCCTTGTCGCTGTCGTACCTCCCAACGTAGACGCGGAAGCGTTTGCCCTCGCCGGAGACATTTCCCTTCTCCACGAATGCCGGGAATCCCGCGCGCGTCAAGACGTCAGCCTCGATCTTGGCCTTTTGTTCACTCGACCACGAGGATACCTGCACGCTGTATTTCCCGCTTGAAGACATTGGAATCTTGGGAAGAGTGCTCGAGGTAAAAGTTGAAGCGGTAGATGTGGCTGTTTTCCCCGGCGTCATTGTCGTCGACGGCTTTAAAGAGGTTTTTGCGTCGGCTTTTTTCTCCGTACCGAAGGTCGGCTTTCCTTTGAACTCAACCAAACCTTCGTTTTCAGAACTTGCTGCGATCGAAGCAGCGCTCGTTGTATCTTCCGGAACGGTCGTCGGCGGCGCAACGACAACAGGAGCAGGTTTCTTCTTCCCAATAATTCCCGCTTTATTCAACCCAAAATATCCTCCGCCCAGAAGTATCACTGCTCCGAGCAGAAGGACCACCGGCATCGGCAAGCCCGCAATTTTCTTGCTACCAAATCCTTCACCACCTGGCTTTCCACTGGCTCTTACTCCAACCATCGGCGCGGGTGCACCACCTTTAAGATTGAGATTGGGCATGTTGTACTACCTCCTTCCTATGTGAAAAAAATAAATTGAGTTCTTTCGATCACCACGTGTACGTCACACCAAGAGAAATGAACAACGGTCGCTCAACATATCCATCCCACACATAGTATTGCTGATTCAAAAGATTATTGACCTGAACGAGTGCACGAACATTGTCAAGAAACTTGTATTCTCCCCTCCCGCCGATCGTAACGTATCCGGCATTGGCGTTGGAATGCGCAAAATCTGTCCACCGTTTGGCAACGTATTCCGCAAATGCTTCCGTCACAATGCCATTATCGAACGAATGCCGAAACGCGCCGCTGACTACTGACGATGGTATGTTCGGCAGACTATTCGAAGAACCCTTCTCTTCCGTTGAATTGAAACCCGCCATCAGCGTCCCCGAATTTCCCTTCGAGAATTGATACGATCCTTGCACGTCGAAACTTATCGCACGTATGTCTGGAAGATACATAACATCCCAGACTTTTGCACTATTTAATTCACCATAAACGGGAAAATTTTGCATCGTTCTGTAGGTGGCCACGGCTTTGCCGCGGAGGGTAGTAGAGAAGGAAATCTCCGAGCCCAAGCTCAGCGAGAGAGGGATCTCGGTCGGTCGGAGTACGAGCGCATTCCGCATGTATTTATTCATCGTAATGAAGCTGCTGAGGGTAGTTCTTTCAAGCGTCGGCGTGAATTTGGCGAAGACCATCGCCGCCTCGCTCGCATAGTATTGAATCTCAACGTTCGGATAAAATCTGCCGCTGGTGACTGATACATTACCCCTGTACACAAATTGTTGCACCGTCAGCACGGCCTCGAGCGACGGGGCCAAGAACGTCTTGCCGGAGAAGCGCAGCACAAACCACTGCGGCGAATGCACCTCAAGGGTCGCTGGGAGCGGCATGGTGATCCCGCTGGTTTTGTATTCAGCGGCAGCGCGCAATTGATAGCTTTTCCATTGTGTTGCTGCATTCGCCGAAATACCTAACTCGCTTTCAGAAGCGTTAACGGAATCCTCAAGCGCAGTCCTGTTCCACGAAATTCCTGCAGAGTAAATGATCTGATCGTCAAGTTGCTCTATTCTCGGAATTCGTGATGAGAATCCAACCTTGATCCCAAATTCGTTAAGCGATCTCAACTGTGTGGGATAGGCCGAGCCATATGCCCGGTATGACCCATTCGAAAAACTCATACCACCATTGAACCGGCTTCCGGCTGCCGCTCCGAACGTTTGAGGGGGAAGATAATCGCCGTGCACTCCCAATCCGGTTTTCTGCCATTGCGCATTGGCAACATGGCCGTTGCTTGAACCGAAATTTGCATGGAAAAGAATTCCGCCGTTGGCATAATTCTTTCCGAACCAACCTTCCATCGAGGGCGTAACATAATTTCCGAAACCGGCAAATACTTTTCCGTCCATTTGTCCGGCCGGACCTGCGATATCTTTTTGCTGCTTTGCAGCAGAGACATCGACATCTTTTCGCCCCGGGGACCGGGATCCCGCCAAAAAGACCTTCTCTTCGTCCGCGACAGACTTGGCGGAGACGGGCAAGTCTATTGTCTCTTGTCCGGTAATCAAAAACTCGGGAAGATCAATTTTCGGCAAAGTCGCCTGCGTGTGTTCGGGTAGTGAGACGTCCCGTTGTTCTGGTTCTTTTTTCTCTTGCGCCACCAGCACGGCGGAGAGCGAAAAAAAGAACAGAAGCCATCTCAAAGATGCTCTCGCATTCGCCCTTCTGAGCCATAGGCTCATGCGCTCAACGAGTCGAGTCTTCGACCTCCGGCGCAGACGCTCCCGACTTCGTCGGTCGACGACTCCCCACGGGTCTACCGACCCATAGGGTCGTAGACGACTCGTCGAGGATTGCTCAGGGTGAACAGATTCCCGTTCATCCTGAGTAAGTGAGCGAAGCGAACGCATCGGAGGATTGACTAGCATGTTTTTAAGATAGTTTCTAGAGACTCGGACGAAAACCCAGTATTTGCCACAAAGTCACCCCGCCTGCCAAAGCGAAGCCTGCTTGCCGAAAAAGCTGTTCAGCAGGCAAGACACGAAGAAAAATGTTTTGATTTTGTTACCCTTTGTGGAACTTTGTGGCTTTGTGTCTTCTGCCAACCCGAAGGGTTCCCTCGGAAAGGCATCCCTTTGGGAGTGGCACCGCTTTTCGACCGGACTTCTAGCAAGAAAAAAATATTTCGATCCAGTGCATTCATCACAATTGTTCCAGACTCTTAAGTCTCCGCCCAGCCTCGGCAACGAGCTCGGTCCCCTTCGCCTGTTTGACGACAAAAGTGTACGCCTCTTTCGCCTTTTGTTTTTGATTTGTCTTCTCGTAGCATTCCCCCAAATTGAAATATGCTTTAACGATCCATTCTGTCGCAGCCGGGAAAACATATTTCACCCGCATAAAAGAGATTACCGCCTCCGGATAGTTTTTCGAAGACTGTTGCGTTAACCCGAATGCGTACTGCGCTTCGGCGCCGAGTTCATCCGTTCGGTTCGTCGCCACGGACTTAAAATACTCCGATGCGCGGTCATAATTTTCTGCGCCGTGATTCAACCAGCCCAGGGCGACTTTGCTTCTGTCGCCCGCCGCCGATTTTGGATACTTCAGAATCGTCGCTTCAAATTTCTTGACGGCTGGATCGATCTGGTTAGTCGACTTGAAAACGAGGGCCTGCTGGTAGGACCCTTCCGCCGCCTCATCAGAGGCCGGATATTGCTCTTCGATTTTCATGAATGCCGCAAGGGCTGCATCCGGTTTCCCTTGCAGTGCGTACGCACCCCCCTGTTCGAATAGAGCCGCGCTGGCGAGCTTGCTTGATGGATATTTTGTGGAAATTGCCTCGTACGCCTCGAGCGCGGCCTGATGATTGTTGAGAACTCCGTAACTTTTTCCCAGCCAATAATAAGCGTCTGGCATCAATTTGCTCTTCGCAAAACGTTGCAGGAATTCCTGGTACACTTTGATCGCTTCGTCGTATTGGTGTTGGCCGGCATAAATATCTGCTTTCTTGTAGAATAACTCATCTGCCATCCGCGCGGCCGGATTCTTCTTTACATATTCATCGATCACTCGCAGTGCATCGAGCGGCTTGTCGAGCAGTACATAGCAGTACTGTATGCCGTTGACGGCGTCGCTCGCATAGGAGGATGCCGGAGATCGTGTCACAATTTTTTGGTACGCGTCGATTGCCTTTGTGTAATCTTCGAGATTATAGTAGGAATCGCCGATGCTATAGAGCGCACGCGGCAGCAATTCACTGTTCGGGTAGCGGTCCACGGCTTTTTCAAACGCGCGCACGGCTTGATCGTACTTCTTCGTCTGAAAATAGATCCATCCAATGCCATACTGAGCATCGTCGGCGAGGTCGGAATTGGGATATTTCGCAATAAGGTTATCAAAATCCTTCAAACCCAGGTCGAGCTTGTCGGATTTATAGTCGGACTGAGCGAGTTGATAGTAGGCATAGTCGATGCCGGTTTTCGACCCAAAAGATTGAATTGCCGCGCGATATGCGCTCGCAGCCTTCGGATAGTCCTTCAAATAGTAATAGGAATCTCCCAGCCGCAACTGAGCATCGAACGTGAATCGCGTGGAGCGATTGTCTGCAAGAACCTGCTCAAATGTAACCGCAGCTTGTCGGTATTTTCCCTGTTTGAAATAACTCCACGCGAGGCCATACTGTCCATCTTCCAATTTCGGATGACTCGATCCTTGCTTGGCGAACTGTGCGTAGGTTCTCTCCGCCTCGGCAAATTGTTCCGACTGAAAATATGATTCGCCGGACCAGAAGAGCGCTTCCGTCGCCTTTGGATGTTGTGGATGCTGTTTCAAAAAGGATGCAAACGCAACGGCGGCGTCGGAATATTTTTGCATTTTGTAGAGGGACCAACCCTCTTGAAACGCCGCTTCGCCTTTCAATCCGTCATCTGCTGAAATCGCGGAACGAACTGACCGAAATGCGTCGAGTGCTTTCTCGAAATCCTTTTGCGCGAGGTGCGATTCGCCAAGCATCCGAGATGCGTCGCCTGAGACATCCCCCGAAGGATATTTCACGGCGATCTGTTCAAACATCGAGATGGCCTTGTCATAACTCTTCTGTTCGAAGAAGATCATCCCTGATTCGTAGAGTGCATTGTCTGCGAAGTCGCCTCCCGGGCGCGAAGCCACTACCTGACCGAAGATATCCAGGGCTTGCTTCGTCTCTCCGGCAAGTCGAACTGCCTGGCCTTTACGGTACAAAGCATTGTAAGCAATGTCGTCTTTACCCGACGCAAGCTCGCCAAATATTGCCGCCGCATGCTGAAAATCGTTCGATTTCAAATAAGTCCAACCAACCGAATATGCAGCCGTGCGGAGGAGAGCGCTTGAGGGATAATTCTTTTGGAACTCTTCATACAACGCACGGGCTTTCGCATAATTCTGAAGATTATAATAACTGTCGGCGATCAGATAGTCAGATTGAGCTTTGTCGTTAAAGTCAGAAATAGGATTGCGCGTCGATGAGAGATAGTCAATGCATTTTTGATATTCGCCGGCCTTCGAAAAGCATTCCCCTATTCGAATTGCAGTCGACGAAACAAGTTCGCTTTTGCTCTTTTCAGCAAGAAGCTTTTGATAGAAATTGATCGCCTTCGGGTAGGCCTTTTGACGCTCCGCTGTCCATCCCATTGAATAGAGCGCGTAATCCGAAAGCCGGTTTGATGGGTATTTCTCAAAGCTTGTTGCATAGTACTTCGACGCCGACGCCAGGTCATCCGACTTCAAGTACGCCTCACCAATCCAATATGCTGCTTCGCCGGCGATATCACTCTGGGAATAATTCTCTAATATATCCTTATAGAAAGGAATCGCATCGCTGTAGTGCTGAATTCTGAAATTCGCTTCCCCTAGCCGGAAAAGGGCATCCGGCCGAAGCTTGTGTCGTGGAAATTCCCGGGCAAACGATCTGTAAATAGAAATGGCCTCGGAATAGTTGCCAAGAGAATAGAGACATTCTGCTGAGAGGAAAATGGCATCGGGGCGCTTCGGGCTCGCCGCGTAATTGTCAACGAACTTCTGAAACTGGTCAGCGGCGAGCTGGTAGAGTTTGTCCTGGTACAGCCCGAAGGCAAAGGCATAGTCCTGCTCTTCGCGGATGCCTGAGGAGCCGATCTGGGACTCGAGGATGCCAGGGAAAACGCTACTGAATAGAGCCGCGCAAAGGAGGGTTCGAACAAATCTTCTCAACACCGACTTCAACTCCACCCAATTGTTCATTTAAAGTAAAGGTTTTAATGGATGTATTAACCGTAGTAATTTAATACAAAGAGGGGTGTCTGTCAAGTAGACCCAAGAAATGGGGTGTGCGACATAATTGTATCATCTTTAGATTAAGCGGCTGATCTGTATGCCCAAAAGTCTTCCCATAAATTGCTAAACATACAGCACCGCAAAGCAA
>JAGVPT010000203.1 GCA_020052095.1 Bacteroidota bacterium
AGAGGGACCATCTTCTGGTGGAAGAAATGGGCTTCTAAATCCCAATGAGCCTACAGCATCAATATTTGCAACAAGCGCTGTATCAGAATCCTGTGTCGGCAAACTTCCGTCAGATTTTCTTCCATCAGGAAAATCTACCATTATTACGATCAACGGCTGAAGAACATTCACCATTTGGGTTAATTGAATAGGTGTTGAAGTGCTTGTTTTACATTCCCACTGAGGACCCCCATCGGCAAATGCAATATTCAGCACTCCGATCTGCACAAGAAAGAGCAGAGCAATATACTTCTTCATAGTACCTCCTGTGTGTTATGTGATAGTTGAGTTATTTGAACAGCAGTTCCGTAAAATCGCACGAAACTTAAAATTATTTGACGAGGAGCATTTTTTTCGTTAGCATTCTTTCGTCTGATTTAATGCTGTAAAAATATATTCCAGACGAAAAACTTTTTCCATCCCATTTCACCTCGTATTTTCCTTCTTCCAGTTTTTCATTTACCAAAGTTTGAATTTCCCTACCAAGAACATCAAAAACTCTTAATGTCACTAACTGATCACTGTTTACTGTAAATTGAATTGTTGTTGTTGGGTTAAATGGGTTCGGATAATTCTGACTAAGTTCAAATTGCAATGGAATATTTTCATTAACTGGAACTTTCGTTATCACGCCGACTTTTCCTTTTCTTCCCGTATGCTGTGCGTAGATTCCACCAAGAGTTGTCCAATATGTTACAATTGCACCACCATTGTTATCAGAATATGCTTGTTGAAAATATGCTTCAGAGGGATCGCCGATTATTATGAAATCAGGAGGCCATAACGAAGCACCTGTTGAATCAAATTTATATGCTTTACCATTGGAAGAATACACTCCCGCTTCACCAAAGCCACTAAATCCAAATCCAGCATTAGTCAGATACACTTTTACTTCATTATCAATAAATTGAACACTTGATTTTGTTACCCGATATATTCTCACGCCTCGTTTACCAGAATCATTTAACGTCGGATTAAAGAAATATAAACCACCCATCCTATCAGATAAATATCCATTAACGAAGGACATATTAGTTCCTTCTCTGGAATTGATTATAAATTCTTGAAACCATAAGGAATCTAAATTTTCGCTGTAACGTGCAACGCGGTATATTGCCGACCTTCCTCCAAGCGAATCAGTCGTACTTCCCAGTCCTCGCAAAATAAAAAAGGCAGTATCCGCCTCCACAAAAGTTGGAGTTAACGATGTTTTTTGAAATGTCAATCCCGTAGTATCTGTGGTATACCATCCATCTTTGCGAGAAAGAAAAATGTTTTTTCCGATACGATAAACCCCGCTTGGTTGGATTGAATGTTCAACAGTGGAAGTATCTAACGGATATTCCCAAAGTTTCTCACCATTTTTATTATAACGCACAAACCAAGTACGATCCCGCATAGCAGCACCATTGCGTAAAAAATCGGACTCATACATTTGAATGATACATCCACCCACTCCATCGTTGACATAATATCCCCCTTTAATACCACCCGCAACTTCGGCAAGTTTAATTCCTTCGGATTGCCAAAGCAAGCTTCCGTTTTTATCTATATGCTGCATATACACGGCATTATTAAAAGCTCCCCATTCCCCATATTCTGCATTACGATGATCTCCCCATTGCACAAACCATCCACCCTGCCCATCATCTATACCGCCTGCATTTAAGAAATTCAAACCCGGAACATTATATATTTGGATGGGCGAAGACCATACTTTTTTCCCTTCAGGGTCTAACCTCTGCATATACTGTGTTTCGTTTAATCCACCAAAAATAATTGAACTGCCATCGTCGTACGTAAGCGCATATTGCGTAAATCCAGGACACACATACAACGCGCTTTCGGCTTTTGTGGAGGTTGACCATTGCGACAGTGAGCAATGAACAATGAAAAAGGTAAGAATGAGAGGAAGAGTAGATACAGAGCGTACTATACTGAATAGACAGATGAGTGAAGGATTGGATAAGCGAGAGAAAGTGGGGAATTTCGGATTTGGAGTTGAGAAGACGTTTTTGAACCACCCACGATGTGTCACAACAATTCCTCCTTTTTGTAGGAGTCCCAATGAATTACGTTGCTCTGTAAGTATGGCTTTTTATTCGCAGCCTGTCAAGCAAAATACTTTATAATATGGAATTAGGGGATACACAGAAAAGATAATTCTATACTCGATACGTAGGAGTTGGATCTATCATGTTATTTTTCTCTCCAAATCTCCAAATTGAGTCACAATCCAACACCTCGGAGCTTCCGTATGAGAAAAGAAGTCCCTTATTTGTGCTTGTCGGGATACGGCGGAGGCGGCGGAAGCTTCGCCGGATGAGTTTTCATTTCATCGAGCACCACTTCGACCGCTTTATTGAGCTGCTCATCGATCCCCGCAAATTCTTTCGCAGGATCATTGTCAACCACAATGTCCGGATCGACGCCATGCCCTTCCATAATCCACTCTTTTCCTTCCAGATCATACCGTGAAAACTCCGGTTTATTCAAGAAGCCGCCGTCGAGCAAGGGAAGTGAGCCGCGAATCCCGACCACGCCGCCCCACGAGCGTTTGCCGACAACTTTTCCAAGTTTGTATTTCTTAAAACGGTACGCCACGATGTCCCCGTCTGAAGCGGAGAATTCGTCGAGAATCATCACTTTCGGTCCAACCATCGTGCCGCTTGGATCGGCCCCCACCGTAATATTTCGAGCAATGCCGATCATCGCAATTTCGCGATTCAATCGTTCGATGATCATCGGCGAAACAAATCCACCTCCATTGCCACGGACATCGACAACCAGCGCTTCTTTCGTCAATTGTGGATAATAGTATTTGACGAATTCGTTCAATCCGTCCAGGCCCATATTGGGAATGTGGACATATCCGACTTTGCCGTTTGTGGCCTTTGAGACCTTTTCCATGTTCGCCTGCACCCAATTGAAGTAATAGAGTTGCCGTTCATCTCCTATCGGAATCACGATGGTCTCGTGACTTCCCTCCTCACTTGCTTCGGAGTTCAATTTGAGCGTGACCTGCTTACCGACCGTTCCGACAAGAGTTTCATAGATATCGCTCATCGTATTCGTCGGCTTACCGTTTACTGCTAGTATAAACTCCCCCTCTTTCGCGTTCACGCCAATTTCCGTAAGGGGAGACCGAAGTGTGTTCTCCCAATTCTGCCCGCGGAGGATTTTTGCGACGCGATAGTATTTTGAAGCAGGATCGCGTTCAATCTTCGCGCCGAGAAGGCCGGTCTTGACCCGTTCAGCTTTCGGCATTTCGCCGCCGCCGACGTACGTGTGCCCGGTGGTGAGTTCGCCGATCATTTCTCCGATGATGTAGGTCAGGTCAGCACGGTGATTCACGTAAGCAACCAGAGGTTCGTAATTTTTCTGCACTTTGTCCCAATCGACACCATGCATGTTCGGTGCGTAGAAGAAATCCCGCATTTGCCGCCATGCCTCGTGGTAGATCTGATTCCATTCCGCGTGATGGTCGACTTTCACTTTCATATCTGCGAGGTCTAGCTTGTCTTTGATTTCGATCTTTGATGTTGGCAGATCAATGATTGCGTACGAGCCCTCCTGACCGACAATGGCCTTCTTCCCATCGGCAGATATTTCATATCCGCTGAACTCACCCAGCTCCGTCTCCTTCTGTTTTTCGAGATCATAAAAGAAGAACTTTGCTTTTTCATCTTTGCTTCCGCTGCGAACGTAAAACAGCTTGTCGCCCACGGATGTAAGATTCCAATATTTCGCCGCGGTTACCGGAAGCCCGGCGATTCGCTGCTGCAATCCGTCGACGCCGACTTTCACGGGAGGCTTGGTTTCTCCCTTCTCATCTTTTTTCTTTTCGGATTTTTCCGATTCTTTGCCCGGTTCCTTAATTTTTACCTCGTCACTTTTCGGTTCGAAAGGAGATTTTGTCTCTTTCGCAAGAGTCACGAAATAGATTTTGGCCATGTCGGAGTATATGTGGTCTAATTCGGTCTGGCTCAGTGTAGGATTAAAGCTTCTGTCCGAGACAAAGAAGAGAAATTTACCATCGGAACTGAATTCCGGCTCGAAGGACGAATACCACCCGTCGGTCACCGCGTACGTCTCCTTTTTATCGAGGGAATAGAGGTAGATATTCGTCATCGACGAATCTTCCGGTTTCGAATACGCGATCCACTTACTGTCAGGCGACCAGGAGTAATTTCTAATTTCCCACGCGGTGGCTTGAACGATACGCGTCACCTTTTTTGACTCAACCTCCACATACTGCAGCCGAAGTTTCTTGTCGGACCACATTATTTTCTTGCTATCGGGCGACCAGACAACCTGATATTTGTAGGTATCCGCATTCTTCGTGAGCTGTGTTCCTTGCGCGCTGCCGTCTTGCGGCGTCACGTAGACTTCGTTATCACCCGATGCATCCGAAATATAGGCGATCCATTTTCCGTCGGGCGACCATTTTGAGTTGCGCTCATGCATGCCCGAGGTATTTGTGAGATTGCGCGTGTTGCCGTATTTTGCCGGAACGGTGAAGATCTCTCCGCGTGCGCCGAAGAGAGCCCGGTTGCCATCCGGCGAGATCTCGTAATTGGTAATACTCTTGCTGACATCAACGATGCCACTGCGCCCAATCGCAAAATCCTCGTTGATGAACACGGTCACTTTCTCGGCCTTCTCTGAAGCGAGGTCGAATCGATAAATGTATCCCCCGTTTTCGAACACGATCGCGTTGTCGCCGAGTGAAGGGAACTTCACATCGAAATCGACGAAGTTTGTCAGCTTCTTCGTTTCTTTCGATGATAGATCGTATGAGTAGAGATTCAGCCTTTTGTTTTCGTCGCGATCGGACGTGAAATAGATTCTGTTGGTGCTCCACATGGGAAAGATATCTTGGGCAGGATTGTCGGTAAGATTGGTCGTTTGCTTCGTGTCGAAGTCGTACAACCAAACGTCATCCGCCTGTCCCCCCCGATAGCGTTTCCACGTTCGGAATTCCCTGAATACTCTATTATATGCCATTCTTTTCCCATCGGGAGAGAAGGAGCAGAACCCGCCGCGTGGAAGCGGTAGCTGCTCGGGCACTCCTCCATCGACGGATGCAACAAAGAGCTGGCCCTTGAAATCGTTCGGCTCGATCCGTCGAGAACGATAGACAATGTGCGCGTTGTCTTTCCATGCCATCACAATGTTGTTTGGTCCCATCCGATCTGAAACATCATCGCGGTCAAGGGTCGCGGTAAACGTAAGCCGTTTCGGGATGCCGCCATCCGCGGACATCAGATAGACTTCGGTGTTGCCGTCATATTGGCCAGTGAAAGCAATCCATTTGCCGTCGGGCGAGAATCGTGAGAACATTTCATAGCCAACGTTGTTTGTCAACTTTCGCGCAACGCCTCCCATCGCTGCGACTGTGTACAAATCGCCGGCGTAACTAAATACAATTTGATTTCCGTGAATCGCCGGAAAACGTATGAGCCGCGCTTCTTGCTGAGCAACCAACGCTGGGATCGGATTCAGCGCGAGAGCGAATAAGAGGAAGATTCTTTTCATGAGGAGCACCTTTGTTTTTGTGAAGGGAGATTATGGGCGAAGTTTATACGAAGGGTCGCCAAGAGATGTTTCATCGTAATTCTTCCGTAGGCAACATCTTGAAGTCTGTTGACGCATTTTGAATATACACTTCGGCCGTTACTAGTGCAATTCTCGTGTCTCCGCATTATATTGTAGGCGTTCTGCAATTCGGCTCCTTTGACTATTACAATTCCTGAAGATTATAATGACCAGGCTATTCAAAGTTATTTTTCTTGCCGCGTTCTCAGTTTTTCTCGCTTCGGAGGCATCCCGCGACTCTTCAGCGCATCCTGCTGATTCGCTGTTCCTCCGCGTCATCGTGCCGGAGTCTGATACTTCTGTAACAGGCTCGCCGCGACACCGCGTTTCGGCGTCCACCCTCCCGACCGCGAAAGCATTCATCAACGGCAGGGAGGTGAAGGTGTATGCCAGCGGAGCATTTTGCGGCGCTGTGAATGTCCCAGCAGGCTCTTCAATTCTCCGCCTCGTTGTCCGAGCGATCAACGGCGATTCCCTTGCAAAGGAATTTCTCGTCCAACGTTCTGAACCTCCCAAAACTTCGCCACGCGACACGGTCGTCATCGACAGCGTGATGATGGAACCTTCACAGGATTTGTGGCTGGGGAAGGATGATATTCTGGAGGTAAAATTCAAAGGAAGCCCGGGCCGCGACGCGACGTTCGACATTGAAGGTGTCGAATCAGGTATTCCAATGACGGAGCTCCCTCCCTCCCAATCCGGCCTGTCCGGAATCTACGTCGGCCGGTACAAAGTAAAGGAAGATGACGAGGCAAAGGAGGTGAAGATCAGGTATAGGTTGAAGAAAAACTTCTTCAGTAGCGAGAAGATGTTTTCGAAAGCGAAGGTTTCCATCATACCAAAAGAGCTTCCACGAGTTGCCGAAGTCATCGGAAGAAAGCCGTACTTGAACGCAGGTCTGGGAGCCGACCGGCTCGGTGGAGCAAAGTTGGGAACCTTGCAAAGCGGCATCCGGCTTGTCGTCAGCGGAAAAGTTGGAGATCAATACCGAGTTCAGCTTGGCGATGAGATGGAAGCATGGCTGCCGGCAGACTTTGCGCAGCTTTTGCCAATCGAAACGCCTCATCCCCATTCCCTTGTGGGGACACTGACTGTATCCGGAAACGACAAGGAGGACGTCGTGACAGTATCCCTTAATCAGCGGCTTCCATATTTGAGCCAGCAGTCGGTCAATCCGCAAGCGCTCGTCGTCGATATCTTCGGCGCGACTTCCAATACAAATTGGATCACACAGCAATTGTCAGGGCGCGGGATAAAGGGCGTCACCTGGGATCAAGTGGCTGCCGACCAGTACCGCGTCACGATCACGTTGAAGCATCAACAACATTGGGGGTACGACATCAGCTACGATAATGGCTCCGCTATGCGGATAGCGGTTCGACGTCCGCCTGTCATTTCGTCGCCTGACTCGGCCCTCTTTGGTCTGAAGATTGCACTCGATGCGGGCCATGGGGGCGACAACAACGGCGCAATCGGGTCTACCGGCGTGAAAGAGAAAGACATAACATTCTCTGTAATCCAGCATCTTGATTCTCTTTTGAAGTCTAAAGGAGCAACGGTTGTTCTCACAAGGGCATCCGATGTCGCCGTGCCGATGTCCAGCCGGACGGAGAATATTATCTCATCGGGCGCGCACATTCTGGTCAGTGTCCATGCAAATTCCATCGGTAACAACTCGGATCCAGAGTTGACAAAAGGGACGAGCGCCTACTACCGGTACATTGGTTTTCAGCCATTGGCAAACATCATGTACGGGAAGATGCTCGAGTTGGGACTGGATCAGTTCGGCCTTGTCGGAAGTTTCAATTTCACTCTCAATTCGCCGACGCAACTTCCGAATGTGCTTGTGGAAACAGCATTCATGTCTAACCCGGAAGACGAGATGCTCCTGCTCGACGGCAATTTTCGGATCCGCATCGCCGCGCAAATTGTCAAAGGACTACAGGAGTTTGTCACGTTATATGCAGATAGAAAATAACCGGGTGCAGAACAGCCGCGTTTTTTCCCGAGCCAGGGCATCATCGGACTCGCGCGCGGCGCTTGGGTAACGCCAGACTTTGATCAAGAAGATGTCGGACATCTTACCCGAAAAATCGCGGCGGCGGCCGTCAGCTATCCGATTGCTTCGAGCAATCGGATAGCTCGATATCGGTCCACTACCCGAGCTTAGGTAGTGGGGTCTTCTGATTCTGATGTCATTGATTAGACAAGTGATGCCATAACTTTCTCAATTGAATCCGCGAGAATTCAGAGAATGGCACAACCAAACCGGTAGAAGTCATGGCATCACTATTCAATTGAACCCACCACCCGCACGAGTTTACCCATTTTCCCATGAAAGGTGAGGAATTTAGTTGTACTTTTAGGAAAAAATGGCGAGATTAGCAGTACTCACAACACGGAGGAGCAATG
>JAGVPT010000146.1 GCA_020052095.1 Bacteroidota bacterium
CATTGCTCCTCCGTGTTGTGAGTACTGCTAATCTCGCCATTTTTTCCTAAAAGTACAACTAAATTCCTCACCTTTCATGGGAAAATGGGTAAACTCGTGAAGAACAGCTCGAAGAGCTGCTGTTTAACAGTAGAATCGTGGGAAAGTGCAAGCCTATCGTTATTATTTCTTCAATCTATTCTCGGCGATCCACTCGGCACTTTTTTCAGCGATCGCGAGGATCGTCACTTGCGGATTTACACCGAGCGAGGTCGGGGTTACGCTCCCGTCAATCACAAAAAGGCCATTCTCATCGTGCGTCTCGCAATGTGAATCCACAACCGAGCGGACGGCATGCTCAGACATACGGCACGTTCCAAGGGGATGTGCACTATAGAGAGCAATTTCGTTCGTTCCCCACGGCGCCTGATCGAGCGCCTCATTCATCCCCTGAGGCGAAGTGGACTCCGTTTTGTGTGAGTGCAATGTCATCACGCGCTTCGCGCCGGCGGCAAAATGAATTTCCGCTGCGATCTTCAGCCCCTGCTTCATGTACTCGCGGTCTCTCTCGCCGAATGCGTACGAAATTGAGGGACGTCCATATTCGTTCAACCCAACTTCTCCTTCTGAATCAATCTCCTTCACCAGCACGATGGAGGCTCCGATGTGAGCGTATTGACGCATGAGTTCCCGATGCCGATTTCCAAATCCGGGGAGAGCAAGGCTTGCCAGCGTTGGATAGACAGGAACTGCTTCGATCCAAAATCCGCCGCCGTCTCCGTTCTTATTCAGGAATTCATCGCACATGGCCGATTGAGGGACGCCCCCCGCGGGATAAATAATCCGGTCATATAATCCGAGAACTGCCGACGTAAGATGAAAAGTGAGATGCTTCCCGACCTCGCCGCTTGAATTGGCGAGTCCGGAGCGAAGCAACAAAGCGGGAGAATGAATTGCGCTCGCCGCCACAATCACAACGGGAGCTTCGATAACGAAGTTAGTTTTCGCCTTGTGCGTTTCCTGATCGATCACATGGCCGAACACCTGTTTGAGCGACCCGTTAATAGCGATCCTGCTCGCACGAAAATTCGCAAAGATCGCCGCACCGGCTTTCACCGCATCCGGAACGTATGTGACGTTGACAGACAACTTTGCGTCGAAGGGACAGCCCAATCCGCACGCGCCGGCTTTCTGGCAATCTTTAGTGTTGCGGCCCGAAGCGTGTGCCTTGTAGCCGAGTTTCCTCGCACCATCGAGAATAATGCGGTTGTTCGGATTATGATTTTCCTCCGGCTCGAGATGAATGTTGAGATACTTTTCGACCCGTTCAAAGTACGGTTCGAGTTCTTTCGACGACAATCCGTTGACGCCGAAATCTTTCTTCCACTTCGCGAGCACAAAATCCGGCGTTCTGAGCGACGTCGTCCAAGCGACTGTCGAACTTCCGCCGACGCATTTTCCCTGTAGCACTGTCACGGCAAGATCGTCCGTCGCCTGCCCCGCCCGCTGTTGATAAAGATTCTGATATGCCGTTTGTTCCGTCATATCGAAGTCGCCGCTTGTGAAGTAGCCCCCCTCTTCAATGACGATGACTTTCTTTCCGGCTTCGGCGAGAACCTTCGCGCTCGCCCCTCCGCCGCACCCCGACCCGATAATGCAAACGTCTGCGCTCTCCCGTACCGGTTTGGTAATATCTTTCGACTGAACAATCATTATCCGCGACCTCTCAGCTATTTCGAATTCCCCTATAGCCTCTTGGATATCAACAACATTTCTATTACGTATCTCTCACTGTTCATTGTTCATTGTTCACTGTTCATTGCCTCCCCCGCTC
Source organism: Bacteroidota bacterium (assembly GCA_020052095.1). GTDB lineage: Bacteria > Bacteroidota > Ignavibacteria > UBA10030 > UBA8401 > JAGVPT01. Next base: position 1,814 of record JAGVPT010000146.1, read on the forward strand.
CCACGGTAAAAACATTCCGTCGTAACCGATTTCATTCCAGGAACGACCTTCGGTGTAGAACATGCTGAGGCTAACGCGCTTCAACGCTTGAAAAGCGGTCCGGCGAAATTCAATGGAACTCGTCATCCAGCTTTCCAAGTACGAATCCTGATCTTCGGGAGACATGTTGACAAAACTCGAAAAGCGAAAATCGAATAGGAATGTAAAAAGCGCCCCGTTGAATACCGTGAGCAGTTGATGAAGTTGTTCTTGCGTTTCGGGGTCGGCGTCGATGAGGAATTGGTCCGCTCGAAGGGCGATATTGACTTCTCTTGCTGTTGGACCATTGCGTCTGGGCGTTCCGACGATTCTTTCCGCCACTGCTTGCATGATAAGAAATTCATTCGGCGAGAAGAATTTCAGAAGCGGCCGGATCTCCGAGGCAATGTCCGCTCTGGCTATATCGAAGGGAATAAGCTTTGCCGCCGAAAGCGTAAGCGCGCCAAAAAGCGTCTCTCTAAGAAATTTCCGCCGGGAGGATATCATGTGATTCGATACGAGGGTTACAGGATCAAATGAAGTTGAATAGCTCTCAGGATGAAGAGATTTGCAATGACGAGATTGATTCCATGCGCTGTGTAGCAAAGGGGACAATGCACTTTCAATCGTACGATCAAAGCGCGGACAAGATACATTCCCAATCCCACCGAAAAAATGGATGCAATGAGAAACAGCGTTTCAAAACGGTCGATAGGAATAAAGAGAATGGCAACATAATAGATCACCCCCAACACGCTGTTGGGAAGGCCGAGCACTTTGGCTTCAGGGGTATCGAGAATTCTCACGCACGCCCCCTTTTCCATTCTGCAGAACGACGGGATCCATCGATTATCTGCTTCAATCACCCCGTAATACACCGATGAAAAATAAAGCGCAATGCTGAGACCGGCAAACGCACACGAGACCAGAAGCAGTTCGACCATGATTGAAATTATGAATCATTCAAGAGAGAATCAACTGAAGTCGCCGCATTTGCTTGGCGTCCATTGCGTCCTTCGAGGTTCAAATCAAACCGCAAAGGACGAAATGAGAACGGGTGGATTCAGAAGTAAATTAGCTTTACATTTCAATACGATACGACACGGAAAAAAAATAAGGATGATTCCATGAGAAAGAAGTTTGCACTGTTGTTGCTTGCCGGAATTGTGGCCGGGCTTGGGATGGGATTCTTCGTCAATGATAACCTCTATCTTAAGATCAACAAGAACATCGACATTTTCGGCCGGGTGTATAAAGAGATCTCCAGCAGCTACGTTGATGAGATCGACCCGGAGAAATTCATGCAAGCGGGAATTGACGGAATGCTCGAGACACTCGACCCGTACACGGTTTTCTACGGCGACAAAGAAGGCGAAGAGATCGACTTAATCACCCACGGACAGTATGGTGGCGTCGGTATTTCGATCGGCGCGCGGGACGGCTACATCACCGTTATCGCCCCGATGGAAGGCTATTCAGCCCAGAAGCAGGGCGTTCGTGCAGGGGACAGGATCATCGAGATCAACGGGGAAAAAATATTCAATATGAATCCCGACAGCGTGCGGAGCAGGGTACGGGGCGAACCCGGGACCGAAGTAAGAATGAAAATTGAGCGTGAAGGTGAAAAAGGTCCTCTCGACTTTGTTCTGATGCGCGAAGAGATACAGGTGAACAACGTCTCATACTCGGGTTACCTCGACAACGGCATTGGTTACATCCGGCTCGATAGATTTTCGCGAAGAGCCGGCGATGAGGTCCGCCAATCCATCAAAGAGTTGAAGGCGAAAGGGGAACTGCGCGGCGTTATTCTCGACCTCCGCAATAATCCAGGGGGATTGCTGGAAGCTGCGGTCGATATCGTGAGCAAGTTTGTGCCGAAGGGGAGTACAATTGTTACCACCCGCGGTCGAAAGAGCGATGAGGAAAAAATGTACACTGCGAATGAAGAACCTATCGCCGGAGATATTCCGCTCGCGGTCCTCGTCAACAAGAACAGCGCAAGCGCAAGCGAAATCGTTGCCGGCGCCATTCAGGATTTGGACCGGGGTGTGATCGTCGGAATGCGCTCGTTCGGAAAGGGATTGGTGCAGACAATCACTCCGCTCAGTTACAACACTTCATTAAAGATCACCACCGCACGCTATTATACTCCTAGTGGACGTAGCATCCAGGAAATTGACTACATGCACAAGAACAAAGACGGCGTTTTCCTCGTGACGCCCGACAGCCTGAAGCACGAATTCACAACCGAGAACGGCCGAAAAGTTCTCGACGCAAACGGCATTGCTCCGGATTCGGTGATCAAAGAGGAAGAGCACAGCGCGCTGTACCAAGAGCTGAACAGAAAGGCGATGTTTTTCAGGTTTGCGACACATTATGTCTCCCTCCATCGTACAGGGGGTGCAGACTTTTCTGTTGATGACGCGCTCTTGAAAGATTTTGAGGAATATTTAGAAACACAAAAGTTCGAATTTAAAGACGACGCGGAACGCAAGCTTTCCGAAATGAAAGACGTCATCCAAAAAGAAAAATACAGCAGCGCAGTAATCGCATCTCTCGAAAGCATTAGAAAACAACTCGAGAAGGAAAAGGCAAGCGCATTCCTTCGTCACGCCGACGAATTACGTAACGAGCTTCAAGAGGAAATTGTCGGGCGATATGCCGGCGAGCGGGGCCGCATCAAAGCCTCGTTGTCGCACGACCGGCAAACTCTCGCGACAGCGGCTCTTCTCGCATCGAAGAAAGGATATACGGCGTTGCTGAAACCGTAGCTCTCTTATCGGTCTCTACTATCTATGAAAGGAGCCTTCTCATGGAGAAACTCTATCGGTCACGGATAAACAAAAAAATCGCGGGAGTCTGTGGCGGAATAGCGGAAATGATGAATGTCGACCCGACAATCGTGCGGCTTGTTGTGGTTGTGCTGGGGCTTGCAACCGGCGTGTTCCCGTTCTGCATCGGCTACCTCATCGCATGGTGGATTGTGCCGATGCCGGAGGAAACACACCGGACGGCGGCATGACGGTAGGCCGGGTCACGTTACCCGGCCTATCATACGTTCTCACATTCTGATCTGCTTAGTCACGGTTTCAAGATATTTTTCCATTCTCCCCAAAAAAACGAGGTAGGCGTTCATCCAGTCGGTTGGGGTAACCGGTTTTCTTCCGATACAGTCGTTGAAGATCCTCTGGATGCTTTGCGCCAATTTGTGTTTCCCTTCCTCAACAACCATCTCAATGTCAGAATGGTAGTACTCGTAGATTTGTCGGATGTCGGTTGAGATCTTTGCATCCACTTTTGCCTTCGTGGCAAGAGGATGGCTCGTCTTTTTTGCGTCCGATGATTCGTAGATGAGCACGTTCCACATGTTCATTACGCTCTTGAAATTCTCTTCGTTCTCGCAATCCAGGTCCGCCAGCGTTGCGGAATACTTCAACGTTTCCTGCGTTGTCTTGAACAACGGGTACGCCTCAAGGTATTGGGCGACGATGTTAATGAGCTCCCGCTTTGCGAGCACCCGGAGGATGATGGAGTGTATATCGTTTTTTAGCTTACGTTCGACGAGAGCGATGGATTGCTGAGCGGCGGACTTCGACATATCGACGGCCGAAAGCTTTGCCTGCTCAAGCTTTGTTTTGTAGTCGTTCGTCTGTTTCTCATCCGCCGTGGCTAAGAGAACTTTCCTTCGCATGTCGGGCGGTAATTCGTCGAACCGACGCGAGGTATTGAGAATGTTCCCCGTATTCTCCGAGCGGCCTTTGAAAACGTCGAGCAACTTCGTAATGAACCGATCTTTGTAAAGCGTGGTAAAGTGCGAAAGGTCGGCGATGATGTAAAATTCTTCCATTACGGTCGATAGGAGCGTATCAAGAGTATTCACGACTCGAACGGGCCCCGATTTCTTGTCGTCCAGAATGCGGAGTGTGAAGTCGAGTCCGGCAACCGTCGTGTCGAAGATGACGCATCGCCTAGAGCATAGCCGGATCGCCCCAAGCGCCGCGATCTCCACATCGTTCATCCGATTGGCCTTCAGCCGTTCGCGCAAGTAGGTCAGCTGACCGCTCGGGGGCGCCACGATCAGAATGTCCGATTGTGTCGTGCTCCCGCTCAACAGCGCATGCTTGATGCATTCGATAACGCGCCGTGCATTCGCTTCGTTGTGCGGGAGGATCTTCTTCTTGCCGATGTACTGTTCGGAGACAACGCGTTGGTCTTCGGTGTTGATGAAGTAGATCCTACCTTTCGCTCCTTGCGGCAACGGCGTTTTGTCGATAACAACGTCAAGACATGATGCAAACGGAGACGGCGGGATGTCCGGATTCGTTAGTTCGCTCACAGCTCCTTCCGGAAGCACTCCCGGCTTGAATCGGAGTTGATTGCTTTCCTGTTGCTGGTAGAAGAGGAAGTAATCCTTCTGCAGCCATGTCCGGCACGATTCGAGCTGGCAAACAGACTGCGGCGGCTGTTCGGTAATATCGGCAAGAATGAAACACTGTTCCTTTGCGTGAGAGGCGCACCAGAAGAACTCGGCAAGGTTCAACGCGTGTGCGTCGTCGATACAGACAACATCGAACTCTCCGAACTGCGATGCGTCAATTTTCAGCGCTTCCGCTATCGTTGCGGCGACGCAGCGTGTCGCTCCCAGCGTTGGAGGAAGAGTGCGAACGAGTGAGACGTTCGGTGATGCGAGCTTCTCGACTTCCTTTTTTTCTTTGAGCGGAACTGGGATCTGTGATTCCTTTTTGAATTGTTCTTTCGCAAGCATCGCAGCGTGCTGCTTCAGGCGTTCAACAAGCGCAAGCTTATTCTGAAGCTGAAATTGTGCCGAGTCGATGTCTCCCTTGTTGATGCGCTGTTTCATCCGCTCGAGCATCGACGCGCCCTGCATCCGCATCAATTCGGCCTTGACCCCTTCCGCTTCCGCATTCGCTTCTTCTATTTGCCGCTGTTTCTCTTCCCGTTTTTGCGTCAACGCCTCGAGACGGTCGTACTCATGCTCGGCGGAAACGACTTTCATAAGCTTTTTCAGTTCTGCGCGTTGTGCGCCAATGCCCTCTCCCTTGAGTGCATACACAGGCATTGGCAGCGGCGGCAACAAGCGAATCCCAGTATCAATCACGGCGATCGATTCTTCTGCCACCGCCGGATTGAGCGATACCGCTTGCAGCATACAATCGTACAGGCTTCCCGACGACGATGTGAGATAGAGGACCCGCTTGCCTTCCCGAAGTGCGCTGAGCATCAACGACGCGGCAACTCTCGTCTTACCCCGCTTTCTCTCACCGACGATGATCGATATCTTCCGCGCCACGGACTTCTTGACCGCCTCTTGTTGCGATTCTGTGAACGTCGATGGGAAGACCGGCTCTTTCGTTGCCGTGCAGCTGTTGTTAGAGAAATCTCGATTTACCAGGGCGGAACATATCTCACGTTGAGGCAACGCTTCCCAGCGTTTGGAAAGACGCTCCACGGTCTCCGAAGGATTCCACTCGCAAGTCACCTCCGAAATCATTTCTCCCACATCAAGAGGGAGCAGGAAGAACACAAATTGATGGCGGACGTCAGCGACGACTGCGGGAAATGAAAACTGCAATCCTGAACCCATCGTGCATCGAACGCTGACCGACGACTCAAATAGAAAACTTTCCGGAACCTCAAATCGGTAAATGGCGCCTTCGTCCGATTCCGTCACCCTGATTCCGTTTGTGAGGATGGATTTCTTCGGATAAAGGTTTCGTGCCTTCGCTTCGTCCGAAAGCGCTTGGCTCACTTGCGTTATGGTGCTATCGATGTGTTCCACGTAATAATTTCCTCGTGTGATGATAAACGAGACCAAAGACTCCTTGGTTTCCACGCTTTGCGCGGACACAGGGGGCGAGTTTTCAGGCGAGAGGCTACATTCCTAACTTTCCTCTCACCAGCTTTTCCACATTCTGAAAATCTTTTCCATTGTGAACGAAATCGAGATCGTCGCTTTCGATCACGAGGAGCGGTCCCAGCTTGTAATTGGTAATCCACGATTCGTAATGGCGGTTGAGTTGCTCCAGATATTCCTGTTTGATGCTTTGCTCGTATGATCTTCCCCGTTTGGCAATTTGTTTCTTCAGCGTGTCGACAGTCGCGCGGAGGTAGATCATTAGATCGGGCGGGCGCAAGTACTCCATCATCACGTGATAGAGTGCGACATAGTTATCGTAATCGCGGTTGTCCATGTTCCCGATCTCGTGAAGATTGCGGGCGAATATCTCTGCGTCTTCATAGATGGAACGATCCTGAATCACCGCCTCCGGCGATTCGACGATCTGTTTGTGGTTCGTGAAGCGGTGCGAAAGAAAATAGATCTGCAAATGGAACGACCAGCGTTTCATGTCGCCGTAGAAATCTGAAAGGTACGGATTATTTTCGACGGATTCGAAGTACGGCTTCCATCCGAAATGTTTTCCGAGCATCGTGGTGAGCGAAGATTTGCCGGAACCGATGTTCCCGGCAACTGCGATGAAGACTTTTTTCTTAGTGGTAACCATACGTTGAACTCCAAAATGATTTCTTCTGAGGTTGCGGTGCGGTGTGCTACAGAATACGAAAATTGAGAAACAAAATACAGTCTGCTGCGATTCGCTTCAGCGCTCTACATGTGGTTCCCGCACGCCTGTCCGCCTCTCCCGGGGGTCCTTTGGGCTGGCGGAGCGCTTGGGAACGAGAAGCGATGTCCGTTACGGAAGAACTCCCGCCACATCGACTACAATCGGCGAAAAGAAACGCGCATCAGGATCGGCACGATGAGCATGCCAATCGGCGATGACGGCATCACCTTCTCCTTGTGTGATGAGCTTCTTGTCAACCATGTGCTGCGTATGGACTGTAAAGAAGCGGTGCGCCCATTCCATGACGCCGCTGTCGGAGCCTCCTGCAAGCGAGTGGGGTGAGAAGTCGATCGTACGAAGCCCATATTTTCGAAATAGAGCCGGAATTCTTCCCGTTATATATGCGTCTCCTCCACCCGAACGATAGTACGCGCGCACAACTTCGGCCATCCGGTCGAAAGCACCACCGCGCGGAAAGAGCGACAACCCTTCATAATAATAATCCTGGATTGCAATAATGCCCCCGGGGCGGAGGGCTGAAATCAATTTGGTTAAGAATTTCTCCGCATCGGGAACAAATGCAATCACCCACCTTGCAAAAATAAGATCGTAGTAGCGCTTCGGAAGTTCAGCCTCCTCGACCACAGCGTTGATGAATTTGACATTTGTCCAGCCGTTCTTTTTCGCGTGCTGCTGAAACCACTCCAGGTACATTTTTGACGGCTCGAGCGCAGTTATTTCTCCCATCTCGCCGACCCGCTTCCGCAAATCCATCGAAACAAATCCCGGTCCCGCGCCAACATCCAGACATTTCTGACCGGCACTAATCTTCAGCCTCTCAAAAAAATCATTCGTGACTCCGCCCCACACACCGTGCTGAAATCGAAGACGTTCTAATTCTTCTTGATTGATGCCCAGGAGATATGCCGTAGATTGTCCTGTCATGGAAAGACGCTCTCTCTTTTCAGTCGTGGGATAATACAACAACGTTTTGCTGATGGCGGATCTCAGGCGGGATCCTTGAGTCATCGTAAATAAAGACCTTGAATCCTCTCCCGACCGCTTTGTCGATCTGTTTCTGATCCGGGATGAAAGGATATGCCGAAACTTTTGCGTAAAACATTGCTTCGATATAATGTTCGATGTTGAATACCGCCGCCTTCGAGGCGCCGACCTTGTTCTCTAACTTCCGCAACTCTTTCGTCCATCCCGGATTTCGATCCTTGTTCTCAAAAGGCTTCACCCGCTCGATTGAATATCGAATTGGCAATACAATCAAAAGTGCCAACAGGAAGATCGTTGCGATACGATATTTCGGATTCTTCATTTTTTCATTGATGGCCCAGAGCCCCCATGAGAGCATAATGAAAATTGCCGGCGCGCTTATCATCACATAGCCGGGCATTTTCGTGGCTACGAAGGAAAAGAAAAGATACGGAAGGGCGAACCAGAGGACGAGAACGAGCTTGTCTGCCGAGAGCTGTCTTTTGTACAGTGAGTAGAAAAAAAGGAGGAGTGGAATGTAGATCAGCTCGCCAAAAATTCTCGGCATCATTGCAAGCTGATAAAACGCGGTGCCATCATGCCCATCCAACGGCTCGAACAAATGCCTGTAATTGAAGTAGCTTTCCCACGCCGCTTCTTTGGGAAATGCGGAGTAGATGTAAATTTGCCATGGAATAAAAACAATGAACGCGATTGCGAAGACGATAAGACAATGGAGTGTCGCTTTCTTCCACGATTCCTTGTGAAGAAGGAGTAGAAATAATATCGCGATGACTAATAGACCCGGAAGCCACTTCGTCAATACAGAAAATCCTGTGGCAACGCCGACCAAGAAGAGAGCGGCTGATGACGGCCGGTGCAAATAATACACTGAAAAAAATATTCCAAGCTCTACAAAGAAAATAAATAGCGTGTCCGGATGGTCGGTTGGTTGATGGCCAACTGCAAGATCAATAAGGAGTCCGTTGATCGCATAGAAGAAGGACGCAAGGAGAGCGATTTTGTCGTCAAAGAAATGCTTTGCAATGAAGAATGTCAGAAAAATTCCGAGTGAAGAGAAAAGTATGCTCGGAACTCGAACCGCAATTTCGTTGATCCCGAAAATCTTCATACTTGCCGCCATCATCCACAGGGTCATTGGAGGCTTGTGAACCCAAATATGGTTGTTTACCCAGTCTCTGTAATCATAGTCGAGCGCCGGATCGTCGTATAAGGTTGGCGTGAGGGGGTGGTCGAGCAAGCTCTTTGCGGCCAGTGCATGGTACCGTTCATCCCACGGATTCAGATAGAAATCCGTCCCCGAAAAAATTCGGAGGACCAACCCGCAGGCAAAAATCAAAACCAACGCCTTCCCAACTTCGTTGTTCTTTCCATATCGGAACGCGAAGATCGTGCAAATCGCGACGAACATCACTGTTGCTATTCCGGCAATTTGATTGAGCATTATCGTGTACCATTATACTTGGTGTCACGGTAAAAATCAAAGAGTGCGAACCGTAATACTCCCCACTTGTTCAGCCGGAATTGCACCGCAGTGACGAGACATCCGATCCCATAGGTGAGGCTCCGAATAAAATTGATTGAAGATGCTTCTGGAAAATATTTGGCGGGGCAGGTGATCTCACCGACGCGGAAGTCAGCGTAGAGTATCTGCGAAAGCATCTGGTTGTCAAAGACGAAATCGTCGGAGTTCTTTTCGATCGGAATTGTCTCCAGCACTTTTCGGACAAACGCCCTGTAACCGGTGTGATATTCAGAGAGCTTTGCGCCCATCAAAATATTTTGGAAGAGCGTCAAAATCCGGTTGCTCACATATTTGTACGCCGGCATTCCGCCGCTCATCGCCTTACCTCCAAGAATGCGAGAACCAAGGACGACGTCGAATTCTCCTGATTCCAGAAGAAACGCCATCGCTGAGATTAATTTCGGCGCGTACTGGTAATCCGGATGCAGCATCACAACAATGTCGGCTCCATGCTCAAGCGCTGCTTTGTAACAGGTTTTTTGATTCCCTCCGTAACCGAGATTTTTGGTATGAACAATCGTTCGGATGTTGAGCTTCCCGGCAATAAAGACCGTCCGGTCGGTGCTGGCATCATCCACAAGAATTACTTCATCGACAATATCGAGAGGTATTTCGCGGTAAGTTGTTTCTAATGTTTTTTCCGCGTTAAACGCAGGTAGAACGACGACTATTTTCTTGTTCCGGATCATTCTCTTTGGTGATGATTGTTGTATTGCGTAGCGCCGACGACGTGGGCTGATTTTTCTCACCACCACTTGTCGATAGCCGGAGCTGGTTCCCAATCGGACTTTGGCTCGAAATATTTCCAGAGCAAGCGGGAGACGTTGCGCAAAAGCACGTACCCTTCATTGTCGGCTTTCCAACTGGTGTCTTTCTGATTCTTTGTGATGACACAAAAGACGTAATCGCCCGATTGCGCGTTCACAAGTACAACTTCGGAGCGTGATTCATCCACTGCTCCTTGTTTTGAGGCGGTATGGACAAACGGCGGAATTTGTGAGAGGGCTTCGCCGTCCCAGTAGGTTCGGGAAAGAACGCGAAACATTTCTTCGCTCGCATCGGGGCTCACCGCCCGCCCGTCGCGAATCATCGTCAATAACTGGCACATATCGCGCGGTGTGGTCTGTCCCCAGCCGTACTTCTCCCAGTCCGGGCGGCGCCCCGGCGTTCGCGAATTCACACGAGTGTTGTGAATTCCGCTTCGCTCGAGAAGGTCGTTTATCGCCTGCCCGCTATCCGCCATTGCCTGGCACCAGAGACTTGCGGTGTTGTCGCTCATCGTGAGCATGAGCATCACAACTTCACTGAGCGGAATTTTTGCGCTATCGCGGAACGAGCCGAGAATATCTTCGCCCGGATAGAGTAAGGAATCGCGGTACACCAGGGAAGCGTGGTAATCCAATTTTCCTTCATGCATCTTTTCAAAAAGCCTCAGCATGATGGAGACTTTGATCATGCTCGCGGTAGGAAACAACTCGTCGGCGCGAATTGCTGCGGTTCGTCCTGTCGGAAGGTGGCGGACGTAAATGCCCACGTCGCCGCGAAAGTCTTTTACCATCGCGGAAAGTTTCTCTTGAAGGACCGGATCGGGGAGTTCCTTTACGCCAAGAGAGTTCTTCTGAGCAAGTGAAACGGTCCAATTGAAAAGCAATATAACGATAAGAACAGACAGCGCTCTGGTTGTCAGTGACAGGTTTCGGTTCATTGGTCAAAGGTCAAAGGCTGTGGGTCGTGGGTGATACGTAATAGACAATAAATGATAGAAGTCGATGGTCTTCATGAAACCGATTTTTTATCCGCCGATCTATTCACCAGCGGATCGTGATTCACGGATGCGATCAATTGGATAGTGATGCCATGACTTCTACTATTTTGCAGACGTCATGCACTGAATTCTCCCGCGTTGACTCGACAAAGTCATGGCATCACTTCGCTAACGAAAGAACTTCTTAGCGAGAAATCTTTTCGAGCTCCGCGGAGGCGTTGTCGATGAGCGCCGCTTCTCCCTCGATCACCGAGGCAACTTTCGCGATCTGCTCCTCGGCGAGCTTCCACTGCTTCTGTTCAATGGCTTCGCGGACGGCTGGAATTGTTTTCACGCCATAGCCAGTATAGAATCCGGGTGCGTAGATTTGATGTTTGAACCACGGGCGTCCTGGCAATCCATCGGCGTGAGTGAGCTTGCGTTCGCTTTGGATTAGCTGTGTATTTACCGACTTGTACGAGCTTGATTTTTTTTCTTTTGCTATTGATGCTGCCTTATCGTACCGATCAGCGCTTCGTGCCAGCTCGTCGATGGCATTTTGCAGCGGGGCAAAATTGAGATAGGGTGGAAGTTCTTCGGTTGGTGGCGCTACCGATTTTTCTTTCGGATCGGCTGTCGCCGCGAAGACTCCCTCTTCGATCTGTTTATTGCGCTCCCAAATATCATCTTGTTTGCTTTTGGCGAGCTTTTGAAGTTCCTCCAGGTATTTCTTTACGGTTTCTGAAAAGTTTGTGAAATCAAACGGCAGCAACTCTGCACTCGCAAGGCGCATCACCGCTGTGCCGGCAGTTTGTGCGAGCGCGCGGCCGTACGCAAAATCTGTATCCGAGAAGTGTGTGTACCAGTAGAAATCGTCATAAATGGAATGATAGATTCCACCGCCGTCTTCTCCCCCGTATCCAACGTTGAGCGAAGCGATACCGAGGTGGTCGATGAACACGGTGTAGTCCGATCCGGAACCGAGCGCGCCGATTTTCATATCTGAACGGGAGCGAATCTCGCGACGGTCGTCTGCCGAAGTCGCACGCAAAATGCGCAGTAACTGATTCCGTTTCCACACGGAGATGTTTTTCTCCGGGTCGTTAATGTCGCGCGCGACATCGCTGACGAATTTTTCCAGCGTGTGCGATCCCGACACATGAAGATAGCCACGGCCGTTTCCGTCGGAATTAATATATGCGACGGCCTTCCGGGTCAATTCATCGGCATGCGTTTCCGCCCATTCAGTCGAACCGATCAATCCTTGTTCCTCGGCATCCCATGCGCAGTAGATAATCGTCCGCTTCGGTTTCCATCCCTGTTTCAAAAGTTCGCCGAGTGCGCGTGCCTCTTCGAGTAGTGCTACTTGTCCTGAAATGGGATCTTCTGCCCCGTTCACCCACGCGTCATGATGGTTCCCTCGTACAATCCATTCATCGGGAAATTGCGAGCCCGGAATTTTCGCAACGACGTCGTAAATCTTTTTCCTGTCCCAATTGAATTTCGCTGTAAGGTGGACTTTTGCATCGCCGGGTCCAACATGGTAGGTTATCGGTAGCGTCCCTCGCCACTCGTCCGGCGCGACCGGCCCGCTCAATGCTGTCAACAACGGCTGGGCATCGGCATATGAAATTGGCAGCACAGGAATCTTAGTGAAGACTTGAACATCCTTCATCGAAAGCCGTTTGGCATCGGCCGTTGCGCCGACGCCGGGAGTGAGCGGGTCTCCCGGATACAGGGGCATGTCCATCACGCTTCCGCGCTGAACTCCGTCAAACGGACGATACGCCCCTTTTGGAAAAACATCGCCTTCGCTATAGCCGTCGCCGCTCGGATCTGAATAGATGAGGCATCCAACGGCGCCGTGTTCAGCCGCAACTTTCGGTTTGATACCGCGCCACGATACTCCGTACCTCGCAATCACAATACATCCTCGCACCGAGATACCCATCCGTTCGAGTTTTTCGTAGTCATCGGGGATGCCATAGTTCACATAGACAAGTGGCGCAGTGACGTCGCCATCAATGGAGTAGGCGTTGTATGTCGGAAGTTGCTCGTTCTTTTGGTTCGACGTCGGGTCTTCCGGCAATCCCGGTTCTTGGAGTCTCGCAACAAATTTTGTGGGACTTGTCAATTCAACTGCACGTTCCTTTGGAGTAGGAAAGAGAACGTCAAACGTTTCAATGTTCGCATCGAGTCCCCACTCCCTGAACTTCGAGAGGATCCATTCTGCATTCTCTTTGTCGTACGGCGAGCCAAGGTGGTGCGGCCGTGCGGAGAGTTTTTCCATGTACTCGCGCAGGTTTGCCGGCTTTGGAATAGCGCGAAATTTCTCTTCCCACTCGCGCGGCGTTTGTGAGAGCGCTGTGGCTGCGCAGAGAATGGACAGAAGAGTAGATACCGTACGATTCATTCTTTCCTCCGATAAAGAGTTGTGGGATCGCGGCGACAGAGAGGGTCGGCTGTTCCCCGGTTTTTCGCGTTTCAAGAGAGAATATCTGCTTTCTTCTCTTAACATTCAAGCCGTTCACCGCAAAAATAAAGAAGGCGAAACAAAAATCTGTTTCGCCTCTTCCCTTACGAAAATATTTTAGCTTTCAGTGATTGCCCCAATCGTCATGGTCGAAATTGCGCAATTTCTTTTCGCGCGGGACAGTGACTACGACAGATGCCGTAGCAGATCCCGCGGAGTTTGTTGACGTGATTGTGAACGTATATTGCCTTCCGTCTTTGTCAGATCCCTTCCGCCTGTCGCTGAGAAACCGCCCATGGCAACCAGAACTTTCGTCGGTGCCGCAATCGTTTTATGAAGAGCTGTTAACTCTCCTTTCGACGTCGGGGCGCTGTTTGAAACCGGACTTTGATTGAAAAATGTGATAAAAAACTAAGGGGATTTTAGGAAAGATACGCGGACAATTTCACCACTCAGGCGACCTGCATGTAACTCAAGGAACAACGACACCCCAAAACCCTTACTAGATTGAGAGACTGGTTGCTGGGGAAGAATGTTCACCCTTATCGATCAGACACGTACCACAACGATTGTCGCGTCATCGACAAATTCTTTCTTGACCGTGAATGCCCGAACAGAGGCCAAGATCGAGTTACCTAGTGCTTCCACCGAGGGCCGCTGGGTGCTGACAATGAGCTCCTTAAATTTCTCAACGCCAAATTGCTCCCCTGTGTCATTTGCTGCCTCCGTAATTCCATCGGAGTAGAGAATGAGCTCATCTCCGCGATTCAGTTGGATTGTCTGTGCAGTGTAACTCGTTGACGGTTGAACTGCCAGAGCGAGATTTGGTGTCCGGGCCTCTACGATCGCCCCGTCAGATTTTCGAAAAAGAAAAATAGGCGGATGTCCGGCAGTCGCTATTTGTGCCGTCATCGTGCGTCTGTCGAGAAGCACATACGCAAACGAGACAAACATGCTTTTGTCGGTCACCTGGTAGATGGTGTTATTCAAATTGAAGAGCAGGTCGGAAGGCGCTTTGGAGTGGTACAACTCGGCGCGAACAGCGCTTTTTGTCATCGCCGAAAGAATCCCGGCGCCGACACCGTGCCCTGAAACGTCAGCGATCGCTATGACAACTTCATCGTCGGAAACTTTTATCATGTCGAAATAATCGCCCCCCACCTCTGTCGCCGGCACGGTCACGCCTGCCGCTTCGCACCATTCTGTCTTAAATACCGTTGACGGCTGCAGCGATTTTTGGATTGTCCTTGCGACTGCGACTTCCGTTTCGAGCCGCGCACGTTTCCTGTTCTCCTCGCCGATAACTCTGATGAGAAGCGCGTATCCCGTCGATAGCAGGGAAATTGCAAAGAGGCCATATATGGGACGCCGGATATGAATACGGTCGAGCTCATCTTGTGTAAATATGAAAACGTGGTCGGCAGTCACCATCATCTTCGGCTCAACGCGACCAAGCAGGAATTCTTCAACGGGGCCTGTGAAAAACATCGCTCCCTGGATCACCACCAGCAAGACGAGAAGCCGTAACGGCTTCTTGATAAAAAGAATAATGCACGTTGAGAACAATCCACAGAGTAGTGTAAGATAGAGAAGTTCGAACCATGAGCCTGGCAGAATGCCGGAATCCATCAGCATCGTGAGAGGACCAATTGTTCCAAAAAGGAAGAAGACCGCCAGCGCAAGGCTTCGAAGGCCTTTTTGGTCCATCGACTTCCAGAGATCGAGGGGAGATTTTTTTGGTGGCATGGCTTTGTCCGTTTTAGATTTCGCCTAGGGTCTTCAGGCGAGGTACTATCGTACTGCTGCGGAAAAATATAGCGGAATGCGAAGCCAATCGCAAATGTCGGCACACGTCAAAGAAAGCGAGTATTCAATTAGGTTATAGCGGCACGCCTGACACATCCGTCTTGCGCCTATGCCACAACCTCGACCTTTTTCTTTGACGCACGGTTGCGCACATTCGTATCGAGAATTTTCTTTCGAAGCCGGACCGATTTGGGTGTCACTTCAACATACTCGTCGTCACCGATCCATTCGATCGCTTGCTCGAGGGTTAGAATGTGGGGCGGCTCGAGCCGCACTGCTTCGTCGGAGCCGGACGCGCGCATGTTGGTAAGTTGTTTTGCCTTGCACACGTTCACCGTCATGTCATGCTCACGGGCGTTCTCGCCGACAATCATTCCGGGATACACCCGCGTGCCGGGTTCCACAAAAAATGTCGAACGCTCCTGGAGTTTCCACATCCCATATGCGACCGCTTCTCCGCCTTCCATCGCAATCAATGCGCCTTTCGTGCGGTGCTCAAGGTCGCCCTTGAACGGCTCGTAACCGTGGAAGTTGTGATGAAGTATTCCCGTTCCCTTCGTCTGCGTCATGAATTCATTGCGGAAGCCGATCAATCCCCGCGATGGAACAAAAAATTCGAGGCGGGTATTTCCGTTCGATGAAATCATGTTTTTCATTTCGCCTTTGCGCCGTCCGAGATTCTCTATCACGGTGCCGACAAATTCGTCCGGCACGTCGATGATAACATGTTCCATCGGCTCGCACATCACATCGGAAATTCTTTTGTAGATCACTTCGGGGCGCGAGACCTGGAGTTCAAATCCTTCGCGGCGCATATTTTCGATAAGGACGGAAAGATGCAATTCGCCCCGTCCGCTTACGCGAAAGACGTCCGGCGAATCGGTCAGCTCAACGCGAAGGCTGACGTTCGAACGCAATTCTTTTGCGAGCCGCTCGCCAAGATTGCGCGTCGTGACGTACTTGCCGTCTTGTCCGGCAAACGGAGAATTATTCACGACAAAGTTCATGGAGATCGTCGGCTCTTCGATGGCGACAAAAAGCATCGGTGTCGGGTCGGCAGCATCGGCAATCGTCTCGCCGATGTCGACGTCTTCCATCCCCGCGAGTGCGATGATGTCGCCTGCGCTTGCTTTTTGCGTTTCGACGCGCTTCAACCCTTCGAAGGTATAAATTTTCGTCACGCGCGCATCTTCGACCGCTCCGTCGCGGTGGATGATCTTCATCTGCGAGCCGAAGCTGATCGTCCCGCGGGAAATTTTTCCAATACCGAGCCTGCCGAGATAGTCGTTGTAATCAATCGTCGTCACGAGCATTTGGAACGGCTCGTTCATGTTACCTTCAGGCGGAGGAACTTTGTTGATGATCGCCTCAAAGAGGGGCTCGAGGCTGGTGCTTTCCTGGTCGAGCTCGGTTTTCGCAATGCCTTGTTTCGAAATAGAATAGATCGTGGGAAAATCCAATTGCTTGTCGGTCGCGCCAAGCGACAAGAACAACTCGAACACTTCGTCTAACACCTCGTGCGGCCGGGCATCTTTGCGGTCAATTTTGTTAATGACGACAATCGGCTGAAGATTCAGATCGAGGGATTTCTTCAACACAAATTTAGTTCCGGGCAGCGGGCCTTCCGCGGCGTCCACAAGGAGGAGAACACCGTCCACCATTTTCAGCGTACGTTCGACTTCGCCGCTAAAATCGGAATGCCCAGGCGTATCCACAATGTTGATCTTGATTTTTGTCTTGGATTTCTTTGGCTGGTAGAAGACGGACGTGTTTTTTGCAAGAATGGTGATGCCCCGTTCCTTCTCAAGGTCGTTCGAATCCATCACGCGAGTTTCGACGATTTGATTGTCGCGAAAC
This sequence comes from Bacteroidota bacterium, assembly GCA_020052095.1. Lineage (GTDB taxonomy): Bacteria > Bacteroidota > Ignavibacteria > UBA10030 > UBA8401 > JAGVPT01. The sequence continues at coordinate 18,826 of JAGVPT010000146.1, forward strand.
GTTCCTGTCTGTCGCAGCAATTGATCCACCAGCGTGGTTTTGCCGTGGTCAACGTGTGCGATAATGGCGATATTGCGGATGTCTTCTCTGCGAATCATTCGGCTGCGGTTAGGAATTAAAAACCATAGGGGCGACGTCATGTCGCCCCTAGAAGTTTGCGAAGCATTTATTGAATTAATATACGAAAGTAATCCGACAGAATCCAATGGAGAGAAGTGGGAGGGTGTGCGACATAATTGTATCATCTTTAGATTAAGCGGCTGATCTGTATGCCCAAAAGTCTTCCCATAAATTGCTAAACATACAGCACCGCAAAGCAA
>JAGVPT010000153.1 GCA_020052095.1 Bacteroidota bacterium
AAAGAATTCCTCGATGCTTGCATCGGGGTCATAAAGTACGATCGGATTTTTTATTCAACCAAGATACCTCGACGCTTGCGTCGAGGAGATTCATTTTTCTTGTCATTCATTGCCTTTGGCATGCAAATATCCACAAGCGAACAATTTCTGCATTTCTTTTCGTAACGAGCCGCGGGTACTTTCTTTTGAGAGACAATCTCATGCACGGCAGCGATGATCTCTTCGGTTTGCTCTCTTAGCCTGTCGTCAATCTCAATTTGTACACGTCGGCGGATTTTACCATAGAAGAACGCTCCGCGCCTCACCTGCGTGTTCATCATTTCTTCCAAGCACAACGCTTGCGCGCATAACTGCACCTTATCGCTCACGTTCTCCTTGGGCTGTCCCGCTTTAAACTCCACCGGCATCACATCCACAGATCCATCTGCATTAGTTGATTTTCTAAACTCCACTACATCCGCCCGCCCGACAATGCCAAGTCGGGTTGAGTGAATTCTCAGTCCGCGCACAGTTTTCAATGTTCCGCGTGATTCGTACGTGTCGGTATCCACCTTTTCGTGGAGGATGTCGCCTCGAACGGTAAAGACGTTCTCGTGCCACACATCCTCCACGTGGATCAACGCACATTGACGCGGACAAAACACGTAATGCTGTAATGCGCTAAGTTGTATGAAGTCGTCTTCGGTGAACATGTTTTCAGTGTGTCATTCCGGTAGGACAGGCATTCCTGCCTGTCATTTTAATATAGTCAGACAAGAATGTCTGACCTACCCATATAATTCATTCACATATCGTTTCAATGTGGATTAATGCACATTGCCGCGGACAAAACACGTAATGCTGTAATGCGCTGAGTTGTATGAAATCTTCGTCGGTGAACATGAAGTATTATCTGATGCTATACATTTTGTCATTCCGGCGTAAGCCGGAATCCAGAAAGCTATAATTCAAAAATTAAATCTCTCCATTCAGGATTTACCGATTCAATTAAATCTAATTTCCATTTACGGTGCCACCATTTCAATTGTTTTTCTCTGGCAATTGCGTCTCGAGGATCATTGAATTCTCCAAAATACACGAGCACGTGAACTTTGTATTTCTGTGTAAAACCCGGAATTAATCCTTGTTTGTGTTCGTCAATGCGTCGGCGGAGACTATTTGTCATTCCAACATACAAAGTACCGTTTCGTTTGCTTGCTAATATGTAAACATAGTATTTCATCTCTGGATGCCAGCGTTCGCTGGCATGACAAGTGCCTCTTTTCCTTCCTTTACGTTTCGTTTTTTCCATTCATTCGTCAGTTCATCGCGCACGGCGATGCCGCGCACCCGTTTCTCGATCCATTCATCACTGTAACCTTTTGCTTTGTAGATCTCGCGCATTCGTTATTGTGCAAGTTCGGGATTTTCAATCTCTTCTAAGCGTTCATAGCCGACCTTTGCCAACCATCGTTTAAATGGTTCGGCTTTGGGGGAAGGGATGGATTGAATGATTCTGAATAACCCTTCGGCAGTTGAACATTCGGTATTGTATTTTTTACCGTCGAAAGATTCGATTTTCAGTTGTCGACAAAATGTCGACAACTCAATTCCGCTCGATTCTTTTTCCCTTTTCTTTAAACGATACCAATAGTCTCTTGGGTTGTCACTGTCAGTTAGTGCTTCTATTACGTCAACTACAGAAAAATACCATTTTTGTTCCTGTTCATTCCAAGTGGAACGGATTCGCTTGTTTTCAAAAAGTTTTATGTTTGCCATGTGTTTCCTTTCTGCTGCTGCAAATTAGTGTCCGGTCATTTCAAGGGGGGGACAAATTGTACCCCAGTTGGAATTAAGCTCCGGATCCCGTTTTCCATTTCTTTGACATAATCCTTTGGGTTCACGGTATCCGTTAGAACTTCGATAACATCTGCAACAGAGAAATATCGCTTCCGGTCTGCTCATTCCAGACTGATCGGATTTTCTTTTGTTCAAAGAGCTTGATGTTTGCCATGACGTTCCTTTTCCGCCTGAGGCGGATCAGCCTCTGGCTGGCAAAGCGTTACAAAATGTGACGCGTTGCGCCAGCGATGTAGGTCAAATCGTCGATTCGACTTACATAAATTAACGCGCATTGACGCGGGCAAAACACGTAATGGTGTAACGCGATGATTTGTATGAAATCATGTTTGGTAAACATAGTTGTGATAACTTTTTCAATTATGATGGGTAGACAGGCATTCTTGCCTGTCGTTGACAATGTCAATCAGGAATGATTGACCCACCCAATCACGTAAAAAACGGTGGGACAAACATTCTTGTTTGTCATTCATAACCTTCAATAATCGCTGCGAGAGACACAACATCATTTAGTGGTTGACCAAATACCGTCCAGTGGCCGGTACACATTAACCCCATCAAGAAGGTTGTTCTGAACATTGATCGTATAACACTTATCGAATCCATCTCGCTTAATCAATGTTTTAGCAACACCATCTTGGATGGTACCAACATTTTCACATTTTACTTTATCAAAAAGTAAATGCGAAGGAGCATTTCCCCGTGGATGGTCGTGGACAAACACAATAATATCATGCATCGTCATTTCACCTTTGCTTGCGGCGTCTGAGTTCCTGAACATACAGGCAAGTGCTTCCCAGAACCGTGCGAGGTCTTCTTTTGTTACACCAGTTTGCTGACCCAAGAGAGGGTTAAAGAAGCCGTGTTGGCGATAGACAGCCCAGTTAAGCCATGATTTGCGACCGAACTCAGTTTGCTTTCGGACACGATCAGCTTCCTTGGTAATAGCGCAACGTGTAATCGCTGCGTCCATTTGCATAATAGGTTCAAGTGACCGTGCAAACGTAAGCTGCATTGGACCTCGAACTTGTCCAAAGTTTGTTCCCGCTGTCAACACAGCACCAAAAAAACGGATATCATAATATTTCTTACACATTTCATCTTTAACTTTTTCTCGAACTTTTTGACTCAACTTTCCACTACCGGCATTTTTCTTCGCATCCGCAAGAGCTTGAGCTAGTTTATTTACTGCGACCTTTACAGCATTATCTGTCGGTTCCTCTTCTCCAGTCAATAATATCTTAAAGTCGCCACTTTTTTTTGCTTCACCGAAATATGTTAGTTTTCCATTGGTAGTTTCGTATTCAAGTCCTTCACCTTCTATCTCACTCAGCCAATTTATGACTAAATCCACATCGTCGTCAGATGGTTTTTTGTTGTCTTTTTCTGTGAGGTATTTTTGAATATCATCATGAGTTACAGATACTTCAATTGGGACTATTTCAATCTCTTTTCTATCGGATAGGTCACGTGCAGATCGAAAAATCAGCGTATTAAGTGCATCTTGGCTTTGGATGTAAATCGGCTGTTTCAACACGACAGAGAGGTAGTCACGAACTTTTCGTTTTATACATACATCTGTGACTATACCGTGTCGTGTTTGTGGGTCCATGCGGGGCAGATTTCCTGCATCAGGATCACCGTTCGGATTACCATCGCGCACATCAAAGAAAAGGACAAAATCCATGCGCTTCATTGGATTACAATAAGGTCGTTCTAAGATTTTTTGCCATAGTTCACTTTGTTGGTTACTCATGATTGACCTCCTGTTAAATTGGTTTTGTTGGCACTAATATTTTTCTTTTGTGGAGTTAGTGCGGCACGCTGATGATAAAAACCAAGTGCGAATGCCGCCTGTTCTTCGGGTCCAAGAGGTGCGGGAAATCCTCCGGCAGCATTAATGGCATCGCAAGCACTGGTCATCAGATCATTGATATTAACAGACTCTTCCTGATACCGGACTTTGAATAGCTCTTTGTTTTCTCGCCGCAATTTTGGCAAGTGCGCCTTTGTAGCCATGCCAATCAGATTGGCGAAAATGGTTGCGGGTGCTGATGGGGCTGCACTATAAAATCGATCAACCAAGGTTGTATTCACTCCGTGACCAGAAGAGGATGCTCTTCTCTGGATTGCTTCCAGTACAGCAAGGAGAGCGCCGCAATTGTATGGTGCCAGCTTTTTGTATTCCGATTCAGAGTCATGATCTGTTTTTAGTTGTTCCATAGCTTGTTGCTCCTTTTTGTTTTTATCATATGTAAGAATAAGTTTCATTGCTGCTGCCATCGCCATGCGCCGATACATCTGCCTGTTTTGCCGTTCGTGTTCCTTGCTATCGATGGATGGATCAGGAATACGAAAACACCGCAGTGCGCGTGTTAGTAAAACTTCTGGCGGCGGTGTACCTGTATAGATACACCGAAGGAGTTTACGCACCGCATCAGGTCCCGTAGCCGGAATTCGCGGCACTTCTTTGTGTTTTTGTTTTACGCTCGTATAGGACCGCAACGCCTCCAACATAGCTGGTAATGGTGGTCCCCATATACCACGGCCATCGGGATGAATTATTTGCAGAGCATCCATGTAATGTTTGATATTCTCTTGCGTCTTATCAATTCTTTCCTCAAGCCATTCTCGTACAACAAGTCTGCTTTTGTTTGGTGAGAGTACTGCAAGATAAAATTGATTTGTTTGTAACAGTGCAATATTTTCATTTCCAACAAACGGAGTTTCCAACAATGCACGACATTGTGACGCTTTTGCTGGAGGAGTATCTTCAGGCATATCGTCAAATTCTTCGATGGGAATTTTAACAATGTCCTCGAACTCTATTTTCTCCGACTTCGTAGATTTGATTTGTTCCTTTGTCCAGAACACAGCGATCTGATTACCAAGAGATTGTTTTTGATCCCTTGCAATTACAACTGCATGGCGTCCAGAATTCTTCTCGTTGTCTTTATCGTTTTTTTCGAGCTTGAGTAAGAATTGCAAAATCCGTCCGGCTGTTCCAGCGCATTCGTAGCATATTGGTACATTAAAAGTCGATTTTGTTGTGTTTCCACCTGAGCAAAAGGCATCATTGTTAAACGATGAAAGTTGAACTGAATCAGTTCCTTTCAGCAGTGTTGATTTAAAGGGAAGAATCCGTACAATTGGTTTGACTTCACGGCAAAGTGCGCATTCTCTTTTTTCGTCACTTGCAAGTTGTCCTGCTATATACCTCGACCAGAATGATTGCACATCTTTACTGTCAGTTGGCCAAGGTTGCGCTTCAATCTGAAAGGCACAGAGATCGTTCGCTTTTGCCTCCTCTCGAATTTTGAGCGTCTTAGATTTTATAGTCTGCAATATCCTCTTAACTTGAACATCATTTGTCTCTTTCGCACATTCTTCGATGAGATCAACAAACTTTTTGTGTTCATCTTTTGCAACCTTCTTCGAATCGCCTTTCTTTTTTTCATTAGGAATACCACATACGTAAGAGACCTTATCGACCAGCAGGCAAGGACTGATTTTCCCCGAGGTTCTATCTGCTGGAGTTATAGGAGCTTTTAAAACTAATTCCCCCCTTTCTTTCTTGCTAATGGTTGGTGATTTTCCTTTTTCAGTGCTGATATTTATTAGCCAAGAAATATTGCGTTCTGAATAGCCTATTGGTAACAACGGCTCTTCTTGAAAACAAGAAGATGATTCTATCAATGCATCAAGCAATCCCATTGCCGTCCTCCAATCTGGTTAATTCGTCAAATAGAGGTTTTGGGAGACTATCAGAACCTTTTTCTACAAGCCAGCCATTCTTTATTTCAGCCTTAAAGAAAAGCCGCTTAGCATATCCCTTTGCCTCACGTGGTTCATCATTCTCGTGTCGCCAGAATTCAAGACGATCTTCTTTGTGTGCTTTGTGGTATTCATCATTCTCGATATAAGCGGTATCAAACAGCATTGATCCAATGGACATATTCAAAGTTTCATCTGGTTCAATGTTCTTGTCACTGTCTTTCTTTTCTCCAAGCCATTCAAAGTCAAGAGGAAATTCTCTGCATCCGAAAAAGGGCTTGTGAAAATATTGCCCACTCTCGGCACGGCGGCGGAAACTGTCGAGATGTTTGCCGATATTCGTTTCGCCGTTGCGTAGTTCAATCCATGCTTGAATGCGATAGACAATGTCTTTTAATAGCAAACTGGTTCGTTGCTGTCGGTCATCATCAATTACGATAAATTGTTTTCGGGCGATATCTTCGGCAGTCTCTGCCTTTGTCTTACCCTTACCAGCTTTCTTTATTTCTCGTTCGGGGTCAGCAAGCACTTTCAACGCATAGTCCATGCCTTTAGAATCTTTATTTTGTCGAGACGCAATCTCGTTTCTTAATAGAGACCATTGACTGCCTAATTCCAAAATTCCAATGCGTTGAATGCGATACCGTATTTTCGGTTTCCAGTAGATCGCCTCCAAAATTCCTCTTGCTGCTGAAGGTGTCATTACAGGATAACTTACTCTTTCAACTTTAAACTCGGGGCGAGTGAAGCAGGCATACTCACCCCAAACCTTGATGTCCACAATGCTTCTCATAATTATTCTCCTATATTACTAAATCTGCTGGATCGTGGAGAATATCCCTGATTCCACGATGTGTTTTGTCGTCATAAACTCCAATCCATTTGTATAAACCCGGGCTTATCTCTTCAACACATTGTTTGATGTCATCTTTCTTCAAATCATGATATCGAAGATTCACAACGAATGGCATGAGCTTCCTCCATGTTTCACGCGAAGGAGCCATCAAGTGTTTTTGCAATCGCCGATCCCCTTCATTATTATCATAGCTGGTAATTACCACGGGTAGGGTGTCTTCAATAAGTTTATATTTCTCTGCCACGCTCGGATAGTTCAGATCGCAGCGATAGGATTGAATCTCTTTTTTATCAAGATTGACATCTCGAAACAACATTTGAAAGTACTCTGTGTAAAGTTCCGGCTCGTGTAGTTGCTCAGCTGTAATACGACTAAGAATCGTTTTCGCATCATCCATCCCAATCTTGTATGCACCCTTTGGAGAAGCGTTGTCAGGGAAATCGAATATTACAACTTTGCCTTTTTCGGCTCGCTTGCCTTCGCGGTTACAACGTCCTGCCGCCTGAACGATTCGATCAAGTGGTCCCATCACACGATAGACAACCGGAAAATCGAGATCAACTCCTGCTTCAACGACCTGAGTACTAATCAATCGAACCGGCAATGTATTGCTGCTTTTGAGACGTTCGGTAATCTCTAATAGTAACCGTTTTCGATGTGCACCGCAGAGGAGAGTAGAGAGATGATATAGCCCTTCAGCATGTCGTTCTCGTAGTTCCTCATGCAATGCCAGCGCGTGCTTTCGCGTGTTCATGATTACCAAGACTTGGGAGTTATTTGGTTTTGCAATTTCTTCTGCCAAGTCGGAAAGCGATTCATAGCTACGAACGGGCTGATATTCGACACGTTGCAGAGCTTTGAAATGATCTGCGAAGTCTGGAACGATCTCCGTGATCTTGAACCCGTCGAATTCCTTAAGATATGGCGTTTGATCAAAAGCAGGCTGCGTAGCAGTGGAAAGTACAAGAGTGACTCCGTATTCATCTACGAGTGTTCGCAGGACATCCATCGTTGGTTTTAAAAGTTCAGGCGGAAGCGTTTGAACCTCATCAAGGATAAGAATGCTGTGTGCGATGTTATGAAGTTTGCGGCATCGGCTTGGTTTATTGGAAAAAAAACTTTCAAATAGTTGAACGGTTGTTGTTACAATAAGAGGGAAGTCCCAATTTTCTGCTGCAAGACGTTGCCGAAGATAAGTTTCATCCTGTTTTTCTTCATCGGGTATTTCATATTGGCTATGATGCTCAAGCACAAAATGATCGCCAAAAATGTCACGATACACTCGCGCATTTTGGTCAATGATGCTTGTATAGGGAAGGGCAACAATAATTCTGCGAAATCCATGAGTTTTATTTGCGACTGCATGAGACAATGCAAAACCAAGACCGCTTCGTGTCTTTCCGCCGCCTGTTGGAACAGTTAAGCGAAAGAGACCCGGCGATTGTTTACCAGCCTCAACGCAAGAGTAGTATATCTGCTTGCGTATCCGATTAACGTTTCCATTTCGGTTTCGCCACATCATGCGTAGTTGGTTGCTTCTAAAGATCGACCATAAATCAGATGGACGAGTCCACTGTCCTCTTACTGAAGATTTATCGGAGTTAAAATGTTTTTCCGTATCAAGATAATCTGCATCAACAAGAGCCGAGAACAACATACGTAATCGTAGCTCGCGGCATAGTTCATTCTCGGGAAGTAATTCAGGTTTTCTTTGAGGTAACTCGTTAAGTAATTCCTGCATATTTTTCTTGAGTGAGTTGTTTTGAACATCCCCCCACCATTCATCAAGTTTCCCTTGAGAAGTTGCTACCTCGCTCAAACCACCGTGATGACCAAGTGCACACATGGCAAGGTTAACATCTTGCATATTAGTCCTGCGCAATATTTTCCAGAGGTAGGATGCGCCACAAATAGAGTGAGGAACTCGCTCATAATTCTCTCCCTTATGACAAGCCTCCAAATATTCCTGAAACTTCGGATTCACTTTTCCAAGATCGTGAAAGATACCCAACATAAATCCAGTGCCGCCACATCCAAATGGTATAGCAAATTCAGAACAAAGCTTTGCTGTCTGAATCAAGTGTTCGTCTAATGGATGCCAATTATTGGGAGACTCCTTTGGTGGCGTGTGTGCATTCATCCTCATAATATCTTCCTATCAATAATAAACGATAAAGATTGTACGTTGCACAACTTGATACGGAGTAATTCATTGAAGTTATTCTCATATCCAATCGTACTAGGATTGCTACATTCCAGGAAATTCCAAGTTCCATATTACAACTATTTTAGTTTCTTCTTCCCCTCCTTCCCCCACCGCCTCGCACAACCTGCATCATCATATCTTTCTTGAGCATCTGGATTGCCTTGAGTTGCTTTCGCCGGCGGATTGTAAATCCCAAGGCATTTGCCAGCGGCGTTAAGGCCGTAGCTTCCTCTGCACCCTTGACAAAGATCGTCTCAGGCAGAAAACCGTGCCTCTCGATAGAAGAACAAATTGCATCCGCCAATGACTGATGCCCCGACAGCTCCGGCGGAGAAGGCTCCGCTGCAAAGACGAATCCGGAGGATTGTTGACAGACCGCCGCCAACCGGAGGTAATACGGGCGTTCACGGTCGAAGATTGGCGAGGGAAGATAGAACATGTCCGTCTCCCACGGACTGTCCGGCTCGGTCTTTTTTGCACGCAGCGCATTGAGGCGGGCAAGGTTCAGCACCAGCGGCTCAACCGAGTAATGCGCAGGCATTGGCCACGCCTCCCATTGTGCGCGGTACTCTGTTTCCGCAGCAACGACAGGAGTATAAACGAGACATTCACCATCCCGCATCGATTC
>JAGVPT010000050.1 GCA_020052095.1 Bacteroidota bacterium
TAAAGAATTCCTCGATGCTTGCATCGGGGTCATAAAGTACGATCGGATTTTTTATTCAACCAAGATACCTCGACGCTTGCGTCGAGGAGATTCATTGTAGACCTTACAGGAGGCTATTCTCTGCACATGAATCCAACGAAGACGAGGACCACTATTCGCTCGAACGGCCTTCTCGCCTACGGGTACGCCGGGGATTTTTTGGGGATGTATCTTTATTTTAGGGATAATCAAGAATCGGGGACATACCATAATCCACGGAAAGATATGACGCCCGAGCAGGGACAGATAATTTCGAAGACTTTGCAGAATGCGATTGAGTACGACTTGGGTGATGCGCAAATGAATTTTGACGTTGCATTCCTCAGGGTTTCAATTGAAAAAATGCCAAACGTGTGGGGGACCGGGTACCGCGGGTCGCTAATCCTTTCGGACAAACCCCCATCATATCCGCAAATAAAACTGCGCGCTAAGCTCGGCAAAGACGTTGATTTTACATTTGTGCACAGTTGGTTAAGTTCTGATGTTGTCGACTCAGTCAACTCGTACCATGCTGTTGCTTACCGAACGATCTATCGACAAAAGTTTCTCGCGGCGCAAATGCTCGAAGCGTCAGTCGCCGACGGAGTCGACATCGCGGTGGGAGAGTCGGAGGTGTACGGGGGGCGTAATCCGGATCTTCTGTACTTAATACCGGACATGTTCTACTTCGCGGCGGAACATTACACGGCTGATGAGGACAATAAACAGATCTTCGGATCTCTCGACATCAATGCGCTCAAGAATTACAATTTCTATATGGCTCTGTTCCTCGACGAATTTTCCGTGTCCGATTTCACCTCACCTGACCGCCAGCGGAACCAGCTCGGGTTCACGCTCGGCGCGCGGTCGTATGACCTGATCTATCCGAACACAGATATATTGGTCGAGTATACGAGAATCAACCCGTGGGTGTACAATCATAAATTTCCGGACGCTACTTATCAGAGTCATCTGTATGATCTAGGCCATTGGATCGGGCAAAACGCGGACAATCTGTACCTCGAAGCTAATTACCGACCTTTCCGTAATTTGAGGCTTGGCGTTCAGTTCGAATCGATGCGAAAAGGCGCGATGGATTCAACAAAGTTCCAGTATCAACTGCCGACTCCTACGTTCCTCTATGCCCCCATGATAAAGACACAATCGTTCGGCCTGACGGCGCGGTATGAACCTGTGCGTGATCTGTTTTTCGATTTTCATTTCCTGTTCGCCAGATATACTCAGCAACCCGACGTCCGGGGGAAGTTCCAGTATGCACGCATAAGCAACGCTGACTATGCCGACAGGATCGATGCATTCTTGGCGGTTCGCTACAACTTCTACTAGGACGAGACCACATTAAACTTTGTCAGGATTACTGTGTCAAAAAGGCGCACAGGTGACATACTAGTGCCTCTTCAAAAAAGAAATCTTGTGTTTAAATTTCCCGTGTCATGCTTCGACCCGGTCGCGACAGTCATCCTGAGCAAGCGAAGCGCGTCGAAGGAGGCTGTCGCGGCCTTGCTCAGCATGACTGGGTGTCGAGCAAGCACAAGAATATTTAATTGAAATGGCCCTAGATGAATCAGATCAGCGACCTTGACCTCATCACGGAGTTTAAGGAAGGGAATGACAAAGCATTCAATCACCTCGTGCTTCGGTACCAGGAAAAAATCTATTGGGTGGTTCGGCGCTTGCTCTCCGATCACGATGAAGCCGACGATGTTGTGCAAGATGTTTTTGTGAAGGTGTACCATTCGCTGCATTCCTTCAAAGGCGATTCAAGTTTCTACACGTGGCTGTACCGGATCGCCATCAACTTGTCGCTCAATGAGCTCCGCCGCAAGAAAACACGCAAGACGTTTTCGTTCGACGATGCCGTAATGCAACATGAATCACACGATGCGTTACCTCTCGAGCAGATGGAGCGGAAGGAGCAGACGCGGCTTATTAAGGAAGCGATAGAGAAATTGCCTGAGAGGCAAAAGAAGGTATTCCTGCTTCGATATTACGAGGAGTTGCCGTACGAAGAGATCGCAAAAATTCTTAAAACGAGCGTGGGTGGATTGAAAGCGAATTATTTTCACGCCGTGAAAAAGATAGGAGAGTATGTCAGAAATGAAATGCGATGAAATTTCCCCTTTACTTGTCGAGTTGAAGGAAGGAACAATCTCGGGTGAGAACCAAGCCCTCGCCGAGCAGCACATTGCGACATGCGCCAAATGTAGAGCAGACCTGGTCCTGATCGGCGGGGCATTTGAAGCGCTTCGCGTAAGTGTAGACGAAGAAGTACCGACTCATTATTTCACCAATCTCCTTCCCCGGGTGCGGCAGCGGCTTGATGAACGCGATGTGAAGAAATTCGGCTTTGTCTTGCCGGAGTGGGCGCAGCGGATGCTAGCCCCCGCGTCGGCTATTGGCGTCGTTATCTCTATGGCCGCGCTCTTTGTTCTCTTGAACCCAACGTACGACACTACCCAGTCACCTCTAATGCAAATTGTCTCGCAATTCCCCAAAGACGAGATTGAAGGGGTTGTGGATATGGCGAATTATTCTCCGGTGATCGCAAGGACAAGTGAAATCCATCGCGGCATATTGGAAATGTCGCCGAATCCATCGCAGGTCTCGCGCCAACTGGAACGCCAGTTCCTCGACGACGAGGTAAATCATGGGCATCGCTTGTCGACATTTCTTGCGGCTGATATTACTTTTGACGATATTAACGACGACGAAGTGGATTCTATCATTGATCGACTTAAAGAGACAACACTCTAATCGATGAAGGCTACTATGAAACAGATTGCTACGACATTGCTTTGCCTCCTTTTCTTTGCGATGAATATCACCCTTGGACAAGAACGGCGCGGCCCCGGCAGGCCGTGGGGTGGATTCGATCGCATTGAGAGCTACAAAAAAGTCCGGATGCTTGAAGTATTGAAGTTGGGCGAAGATCAATCCGTTAAATTTGTCAGCCGCTACAATAAACATCAGGATACGATGCACGGGTTTGAAAAGGAACGCAATGAGTTGATTGACAAGCTCGATGAACAAGCACGCTCGGACGCGAAGGACCCGAACTACGATCAAACGTTTAACAATCTCCTGGACCTTGATAAGAAAATCTCGGGAGAACGGCTGCACTTTCTCGATGAGATCAAAGAGGTCTTATCGCACAAGCAAATTGCCGAATACATCGTGTTCGAACGGAACTTCACAAAAGAACTGAGACAGGCAATCCGCGAAGTACAACGCGAACGGATGAAAGACCGCTAAGGTCAGTTGTCCACAGAAGTCGAAGGAAGAGGGAACCATCAATTCGGTTCATCCTCGCCTCTCCCGGGGATCAAGATGGCCTGCATACTCTTATCTGAATCATAACCTCACTCGTAGTTACAATCTCGATCTGCCAGATACTCTCGCCACTTATTCCGGGGTTGGGTAGCAGGCTCAATTGGATAGTGATGTCATGACTGCCACTATTCTAGATATCCTCCCCCTAAATCCTCGTGAAACTATTTGAGAAACTCATGGCATCACTTCGCCTATCAATGTCGTCAAAATCAAAAGTTCCCACCACCCGGAGTTGATTCTTCTCCATTGTATTTATATATTTTCACCACATGCCAAATCACTTGCAAAGAATCTACCTCGATCACAGTGCGACTACGCCTGCTGACCCTGCAGTCGTAGAGGCGATGCTCCCATATTTTGCACAGATATACGGAAATGCATCGTCGATTCATGCATTTGGCCGGGAGTCGAAGATCGCGCTGGAAGAAAGTCGCGAGAAAGTTGCGGGCCTCGTGGGCGCTCGCGCGGGAGAGATTTTTTTTACCAGCGGAGGAACTGAAGCCGATAACCATGCGCTTGTTGGCGTGGCGTTCGCCGCAAAGCGTGCCCTCGGCAAGAATCATCTTATTGTCTCTGCGATTGAGCATCATGCTGTTCTCCACGCTGCTGAATACCTGCACGCAAACGGTTTTGAACTGACCATTGTGCCCGTCGACCATGTCGGTATGGTTAGCCCGGATGACGTCCGCTCTTCCATCAGACCGGCGACATCCATTGTCTCGATCATGCACGCCAACAACGAAATCGGAACAATCCAGCCCGTTGAAGAAATCGCTCGAGTTGTGCACGAGCATGGGATAGTTTTCCATTCCGATACCGTCCAATCGGTAGGAAAAATTCCCGTCAACGTAGAGCAACTCTCTGTCGACGTTCTCGCTATTTCTGCTCACAAATTCTACGGACCAAAAGGCATCGGGGCAATTTACATTCGAAGGGGGGTCGAGATCGATTCGTTCATCCAGGGAGGGGCACAAGAACGAAATAGAAGGGCGGGAACAGAAAATGTCCCGCTCGCCGTTGGATTCGCAAAAGCCGCTGAAATAAGCGAGCAAGGGTTGCCGGAACAAACAGGCCGGTTGAAGATCTTGAAGGAGCAGTTGAAGAGTGCACTGTCGGAAAAATTCAATTACATCATTTTTAACGGCCATCCGACCGATGCTCTTCCCACTATCGTTAACGTTTCATTCGACAGCTCGAAAATTGATATCGACGGCGAAGCATTGCTGCTGAACATGGACTTGCACGGAATTGCCGTCACGAGCGGTTCGGCATGTTCTTCCGGAAGCATGGAGCCCTCGCACGTCCTTCACGCGATCGGGCGCGATCTGAAGACGGCACGTGCGAGTATCCGTTTTTCTATGGGGAAAAATACTACGCAAAGCGAAATAGAAAAGGCCGTTGACGTTCTGGAAACCGTCGTGCGAAAAATCTCACCCGTGACCGTCTAATTTTTCCAAAAGGGATACTTCGATGAAGCATATTATCAGCATTATCGCGGTAGCGATGTTGGTCGGATGCGACAGCACCAGCGAGCAAGCTCCTGGCAATTTGAAAAAGGGCGATCAATATTTTGAGGCGAGAGAGTACGAAGTAGCGGAATACTATTATGGAAAAATTCCCGAAGATAGCCCCCAATTCAAAGAGGCTCAGGCCAAATTGCAGAAGATCGCCGAGATCCAGAGTAGCAGGCTGCCAAAGGTCTCCGCCGAAGATGAAGCCCGAAAGGTCTCAGTGTTTGACCAGAGCATCACGAGCAACGCCTTGGGAAAAATGCCGGTCCATTCGGTTTCGCTCAACAATGAATCAAGTTACAAACTCGCATGGGTCGAGTTCGAGTTTACTTATTTTGACGCGGGAGGGAATCTCATCGCGGCGAAAAGATGCAGGGTGAAAACGCCGATACCAGCCAGATCGCAAGAGACATTCAATGGAATTGCGCCGGGAGTTCTCGAGGAAACATTTACATCCTCGAAGGTGAGGATTCTATCGGCCGAATTTCATTGATTTGATGTGTTGCGCTGCAGCTCTCTCAGAATAATTCCATATCGCAACCCGCGGTCGCTCACCGCTATCTCGCCGAGGTTTGCTGCTTCCATGAATTCCTGCAAAATAATCATTCCTGCCAACACAATGTCTGCCCTCCCCGGAGAAATCTGCGGAACTCTCATTATTTCCTCGTGAGTTTTCATCCTGAGTTGATCGAAGATGCGCCCGACCGCTTCACGTTCCAACACACACCCCTCCACTCTGGATGGGTCGTAATGCGTAAGGCGGAGATGGATCGCCGCGAGCGTAGTCAGAGTTCCTGCGACGCCGATTACACGGGAGTTCCTCGACTGCGTGAGATCGACGTTCGATAGATTGCTGCGAATGAATGATCGGCACTCAGAAATTTCCTGCAAAGTCGGCGGAGTTGTGCGTAAGAATCGCTCTGTAAGCCTCACGCAACCGACATCGAGGCTTACCTTCTGAGACAAGGTTTTCGAGGTGCCTGAAATTATTTCAGTGCTTCCTCCCCCGATATCCAGCACTGTGAAGATTTGCGCCCCGCTGCCCGCAACACCAAGAGCCCCCCGGTACGTCCACTCGGCCTCATCGTCTCCCGAGAGTATCTCGATCTCGACGCCGGTTCTTTGAAGCATATCGTCGCAGAATTCCCGCTTATTGGAAGCGTCCCGAAGCGCACTCGTTCCGACTGCGATGATTTTTTCCGACCGGTACTTGTGGGATGTGCCCCGGTAGGAGTACAAAAATTCCGCAACGCGATTTGCAGTTTCACTATTTATAATTCTATGCTCATCCACACCTTTGCCCAGGCGCGCAATGACCTGTTCATCGTGAAGGACTCTTGCAATTTTTCCGCCCTTCGCCTCGACAATGAGGAGAAGAATAGTATTTGTTCCAATGTCAATGCTGCTGATTCTCATAATCTAGCGCCGCCGGGCTGCCATCCCTATCCATTCATTTTCAATGATGACCGACAGAAGTGTGCAACGATGCCGCTGCAGTGCTTGTTCCATGGCGACGCGGTCATCCGCCATAAGTCCTGAAAGAAGCAAGAGGCCGTCCTTCTGAAGTTTGTCGAGCATCGCCGGGAGAAGCTCGATGATGGCGTTTCGCGTAATGTTTGCCATGATCATGGTGAACTCGCGCTCTTGGACCACATCCAATGATCCGTGCCGAACATCGACGTACTTCACAAGTCCGTTTCGCTCGACATTCTCTTTTCCATTCACGTACGACCATTCGTCGACGTCTACTCCGATGGCGAGTCGCGCTCCGAGCTTCACTGCAGCGATAGCCAGGATCCCCGTACCCGTTCCGACGTCAAGCACAGTTGAATTTGCGATCAAGTTTTGTTCAAGCATGCGAAGCACGAGTCTCGTCGATTCATGGTAGCCGGTTCCGAACGACATTTTTGGATCGATAATGAGAACAGTTTTTTGTTCTTGGTCGGGAAGAGGATGCCAGGAGGGAGTGATAATAATTCGTTCAGTAACCGCGATGGGCTGGATAGATTCTTCCCATTGCCGGTTCCAATTCTGATTTTCTAATTCGGTGATACTTGAAATTGCGATGGAATGCGGCGCATGCGTGTTCCACACAGCCTGCAAGCTCGTCTGTAGTGCGTCGCCCCAGTGTTCTCGAAGGATGTAGGCATGGAGGCCGTCTTGATCCTCCATCAATCCCTCAAACCCTAGCTGGTGCAATTGGTAGGCAAGCGTTTCCCGCAATGAGTCGTCGTTCGGGACGCTCAGCAGGATGTCCAGATACGTTTCGTTCATGAGGTACGGTCGAGGTGCATGCGCTGTGCTATCAGGCCATCTACAAGTTGAGTATTCATCGAGAGCCAAAATATTTGGTCCAGATAATTTTCCTGCATCTTTCTGTCAGCCTTGTTGTAGCGGACATTGACGACGTAGATAACCCAAACGAGCAAAACGGGGATAACAGATTGGAGGATGAAATGTGATTTTACGACAAAATCGACGGCGAGCAATACCAACCCGACAATCCCAAAACTGAATGATGTTCTCCGGATGCTGATCATGATGTGGTAGATTGTCCCGAAGACAAATATTTTTTCGTGCGCCGCAGTCGGCATATAGTGATTGAGGACGTAGAAATAAAGCTGGCGTGCTTCGTCTTCGTTCATCGCCGGCGCATCTTTTACTCTTCGCGAGCGCTCGAGAATGTACTGGCTCGGTTGATTTGTTTGGAAGGCCTTGCGTTTCTTTGGACTCTCTTTAGCATACAACGTTAAGCCTGCGAGGAGGCCCCCGATAAGAAAAGTCGGAATGCCGATCTCCCATGTGTCGAACGGATAGAACGAAAGGGAAAAAACCGCGAGGTAAAGGTAGGAGAGAAAAATGAAATAGAAACCGGGAACGAGAATGCGAAGAATTTCGTATGTGCCGAAGCGAACACCAGACGAGGATTCTTTCATGATTTGCTCCATCTCGTTACAAGGGTCGAGCCAACCGTGCGTAGATCACGTGTGTCAGCACTTTTCCGACAGCTTCGAGACTCTCGGCACTGCACTTATCCGGCGTGTCTTGCGACGTATGCCAATAAGGGTATTGGAAATCAATAATATCGACCGTCGCCAGCCCGCCGTCGTTCAGTGGAATATGGTCGTCAGAAATCTGTTCGCCCGGCACATTGATAAACTGGGTAACTCCGAGCTTCTCTGCAGTCGACCAGATGATCTCGACTGCCTCCGGCGCATACTTCATGGAATTCTGTTCCATCGGTATTTGCAAATCTTTGTCTCCAACCATATCCACCAGAATGGCGAAGCGGGGTTTGTACTCGGGGCTTTTCACTTTCATGAAGTGTCGCGACCCGAGAAAATAGCTCTCTAAATCGTGAGCCTTGCCGTAATCTTCACCATCCACAAACAAGATGTCGACGCCGATCGGCGGAGGTGATTGTTTAAATAGACGTGCAAGTTCCAGAAGCACTGCAACGCCGCTGGCGCCGTCGTTCGCTCCAAGAATGGGTCGATGTTGCTTCGCTTGATCTTTTTCTTCGTCCGAACGGGGGCGAGTATCCCAGTGCGCGAGTAAGAGAATTCGTTCGTCTATAGAATCGTTGAACGAGCCGAACACGTTCGAGAGCTTCAAGACTTCGTTATCGTATCCGGTGTGCAAGAAATCTTGCCGGTTTACCTTTTCAGCATATTTGCCCAATTCCGCAGCGAGGTAAACCAAACATTTCTTGTGCCCATTCGAATTTGGGTTGCGAGGGCCGAAGTCGGTCTGTGCTGTGAGCTGCGCAAGTGCCTTTGCTCCGTTGAATTCCGGTACATTCATTTTGGGGAGGGTTGTCTGTGAACGTGTAGTCTGTTGAGGCCCCTCTTGTCGCTGATTGCACGAAGAGAAAAGGATAATCACACTTAGAAAGAAAGAGATTTTGGTCATGCTGTATTGACAGGTTGGTCGAAAATAATACAAAAAACGTCTCAGAGAAGCAATGCAATGCGGTTTTCTCAATCCCACAACTGCTGTAAACTTCCAATGGGACAAATGAGCTCGTCTCCGTCTTCAACTGAATTGTAACTTCCAATCGGAACGAAGCAAGTCTCACAATTCCCAGATCTTAACCTCCCATCTCACAGTACGAGAGGGATGAAAGAATGGGTCTCTGTATTCGCCTGAGAATATTTCGACAGAGCCCCTTTAGTGTAACTTTTAAGCCTAATTTTCGTAATTTAGAGAACACATCGGCCTGAATTCATTAGCAAGGAGTCGTTATGAAAATTTCATCTGCTTCGTGGGTTAAGATCATGGTTTTCATTTTTGTAGGAGTGGTATTCGGCGGCGTGATGGTAATGTATTCGAATTCGCAATATCAAAAATCCGAGGGCGACTCTCCTCGCGATGAATTGAAGTCGATGTTCGGCTCTGATGAATCCCGGGATCGCCATATTGAAAAGAGTTTCACCGTTCGTAGCGGCGGAAATTTGCTCCTCGATACCGATGCAGGCGACGTTGATGTGGAGACGTGGGATCGGGATGAGGTGATGGTTAAAGTGGATATTGCGGGCACAGACCGGCGAGCCGAGAAATTTGAAGTCAAGTTTTCATCGGATGGCGACCGTGTTACTGTGAGTGGAAAATCAAGCGATAACAGTTTCTTCAAATGGGACGTCGGAGAGCTTGACATCAATTACCATATTACTGTTCCCAAGAAATTTACGGTAAAGGCGAACACGTCCGGCGGCAATATGGCTTTGCGAAACCTGGAAGGGGATGTCCGGCTTGAGACAAGCGGCGGTAATCTCTCCGCCGAGGCTGTAGACGGGATAGTGACTCTGAATACGTCGGGGGGGAATCTTACCGTCAAAACGATCAAAGGCGCAGTGAAGGGCGAGACCTCTGGTGGAAACATTCGCGCCGATCACGTGGATGGCGATGTCAATGTTCAGACTTCGGGGGGAGATATTGATTTGTCCTCGATTGATGGAAGCGTTCATGCCGAGACATCCGGGGGCGGCATCACGCTGAGGCTCAGCGGAGAGAATAAGGGGATCGACGTTCACAGTTCCGGGGGCGATATCAACATTTACATGAGCGAGTCCGTGGCGGCAAATCTTGAAGCGTCGACAAGCGGCGGCAAAGTGCGATGCGAGCTGCCGATCACGGTGAAGGGCGACATCTCCGATGAGGAATTGCGCGGCAAAATAAACGGCGGCGGAAATGTTATCCGCGCCGAAACATCGGGTGGAGATGTGAAAATTAAGATGATGAAATAGAACTATATACGCGGTTCGACCGGTGAAGAAAGGGTTGCAGGGCTCGGCACTGCAACCCTTTCTTTTTTACTTTCGTTTGAGATTCGCCATAAGAACGCCAATGGCATCCTGAGCCGTTCTATATGCGTCGCTCGCACCGATGTAGTTTTGCATCATTATGGAAAATGCCAGCATCTCCCCATCCGCAGTTCGGACATATCCCGATAAAGTGCTCACGCCACCGATTGTTCCCGTCTTTGCATGAAGGTTGTCCTGGGCGAGACTATTTATCATCCTGGTTTGGAGGGTGCCGTTCATACCTGCATTCGGGAGTGACGTATAATACAAATCGAAAATGTCCTTTCGCGAGTACATTCCGCGGAGGAGCTGGATATAGATTTCTGGAGTCAGCAGATTGTAATGTGATACCCCTGAACCGTCAACCATCAAGAACTTCGTCGTGTCGATGCCGAAGGAACTGAGAACCCGCTTCACTATGGAGATTCCGTGCTCTGTTGTGCCTGGTTGGCCACAAATTTCTGCGCCGATAATCTTGAGCGTATTTTCCGCCGAAAGGTTATCGCTCACTTTGTTCAGAAAAACAATCATCGAATCAATGGGCTGTGAATGTTGAGCTATGAGGCGCGCTCGCGCAGGAATCGTGTCGAGGAGGATATTTCCATTGAAGAAGATACGTTGCCTATTCAACTCCTCTTTTGCGAGGGTGAGAAAATACATTTCCGGACCCCGTACGGTTATTGGATCTTTTTGCGGTTGTGCAGCCCTCGGAATTTTTCCTTTCACAGTGATGACGTTAAGCCGTTCTGCAAATCGACGCGATATTTCGAGTGTGGATGGCAGCGTATCCTCGGAGGTAGTCGCTTCGTTCTCGACCGAGACGTACTGTGTCGGGGGATCGATGATGACAATCGCAGAATCACCGATCGCAGTCCCCGGACTCACCATCACGTCGATACAATTTCGATTGATCGAGAGCGCGGAGTTATACGCCGCAAAACCAAATGGCTCATCATCCCACATCCATCCTGCACCCCAACGCTGGTCATCGAAATAACTGGGGTCGCCGACAATGTTGCCCTCAATTTTTGATATCCCTTTCGATTTCACCGCGGAAAGAAGTTCTGCAAGCTGAAGTGAATTGAAGTCCGGATCGCCGAATCCCTTCAAAAAGATGTTTCCGTGCAAGGTGCTATCGGTCACGAGTGTATCGGCGTAGAGATTTGTCTTGATTGAAAAGTTCTTGCCTAGCGCCGAGAGGGCAGTCGCGGTAGTAAGCAACTTCAGATTGGAGGCAGGCCGCAGGAGTGCTTTCGAGTTACGCTCGTACAGGACCTCATCGTTATCGAGCGAGACAATCTTGATTCCGGTTCTTGTTGCCGTGAAATTCGAATCGGAAAGAATTGCGTCGACATTACACCGGAATTGTTCAAGGGGAGAAGTCCCCCGCAATAGCCGCTCGATGGAGGTGCAACCAGCGAGGGAAAGTGTGAACGATATAGCAAAAATAAGGTAGGTCAGATGTTTCACGGAAATGGACTGGTTGAGTGAGACGAACGAGTAACTCTGCGCGATAAATGTAGAGAAAATCCATCGATCGCGCAAGAACCAGTTTCTTGATATTCAGCTTCGTTTTGTTATATTTGAACCATGACGAAATCGATTACGATGCTGGGCATCGAGACCTCGTGTGATGAAACATCAGTTGCAGTCATGCGCGACGGCAAGCTCCATTCAAATATCGTATCGTCGCAGTTTGTGCACGGGCAGTACGGCGGTGTAGTTCCAGAGCTGGCTTCACGAGCGCATCAAAAACTGATGATTCCCATCGTCGAGGAAGCGTGTGCGAAAGCAAACGTCGTATTTGCCGAGTTGTCTGCTGTCGCGGGCGTCCGTGGGCCCGGCCTCATGGGATCGCTCCTCGTCGGATTAAATTTCGGCAAGTCGTTCGCGTATGGTTTGGGAATTCCATTCATCGGCGTGAACCACATGGAAGCGCATATCTATTCGAATTTCATCGACGAACCGTATCCCGCGTTTCCGCTCGTATGTCTTACCGTTTCCGGCGGACACACGCAGCTCGTGTTGATGCGCAAAGATTTCAGCTTCGAACTTATTGGAGAGACCCGCGACGATGCGGCAGGCGAAGCATTTGACAAGGTCGCAAAGCTGCTTGGGCTTGGTTACCCGGGTGGGCCAAAAATCGACGCGCATGCGAAACAGGGCAATCCTGCCGCAATAGATTTTCCGAGATCGTATTTGGAGGGTGACGCATTTGGGTTTAGTTTTAGCGGCATTAAGACGTCCGTGCTCTATTACATGCGCGATAATCATCCTAATGGCATTTCGCAACAACAGTTGGACGATATTTGTGCGAGCTTTCAGGCGTCCGTCGTTGACGTGCTGGTGAACAAAACACTGCTGGCTTCGAAAGAACTCGGAGTGAAAAATATTGCCTTGGCAGGCGGCGTATCGGCAAATTCCCGACTCCGGTCTGAGATGAGCAGAGCCGCGCTCGAGGCGGGTCTTCAGTTGTGCATCCCGAAATCCGAGTATTGTACTGATAACGCTGCAATGATCGCTGCACTTGGATATAGGAAATATCTCCGAAACTCTTATTCCCCGCTTTCGGAAACTGCCGTCGCGAGTTTAGAACTTGCGGCGCACTTATAGTACTTATTTCAACAGCATCGTGAACCGGATTCGTACGACCTTTCAACAACTGCAATCCCGAAAGAAGAAAGCGCTTGTTCCCTATATCACACCGGAGTTTCCAATTCCCGGATGCACGGTGCCGTTGATCATCGGATTAGAGAGAGCCGGGGCGAGCTTGGTCGAAGTGGGGATTCCATTTTCTGATCCTATTGCCGATGGCCCGACAATTCAGCGTTCATCGCACATCGCAATTGGAAACGGGGCGACTCTTCACGGTGTGCTTATGTCCGTGAAGCAGGCACGGAAGGAGACGGAGATTCCGATTGTACTGATGGGATACATAAATCCCATTCTCCATTATGGAATGGAAAAATTTCTCCGCGAGGGGCACGATTGTGGCGTTGACGGAGTTATCGTCCCCGATCTGCTTCCGGAAGAGAGCGAGGAATGGCGTTCGCTTTCAGCGAAATTTGGAGTGAGCGATGTTTTCCTTCTTGCACCGACGACACCGGATGAGCGGATCCAATATTTAGATTCAGTTTCCAGCGATTTCACGTATTGCGTTTCCGTGACGGGTGTGACCGGTGCCCGCGCCGGCTTTGGAAACCCGGACGACTTTGAACAGTTCTTGCTGCGAGTAAGGAAAAATACGACGAAACCATTCGTTGTCGGATTCGGCATATCGAAACCGGAACATGTCTCTACCGTGTTCCGTTACGCGGATGGTGCGGTAATCGGTTCTGCCTTGCTGCAAAGAATCGAAAAGGAAAAAAGCGTCGAGGCCGTCGTGAGAAAAGCAAGCGAGTTTCTCTCGTCATTGGTTTCGTAGTTTCATCCTTTTGCCTCACTCGGCAGGAAAGATTTCCGTGGTTAGTGCTGCTTCCAAAAATTAATATTGTATTTTTCAAAAACGAATTCACCGCAAAGTTCGCTGAGGACGCAAAGATTTCTTAATGTTTCTACAGAAACTTCTCTGCGACCTTTGCGCCCTCTGCGGTAAAAATACAAGATTTAATATTAGAAACAGCACTAGAAGTCCGGTCGAAAAGCGGTGCCACGAAGACACAAAGTCACAAAGTTTCACAAAAGGTAACAAAATCAAAACATTTTTCTTCGTGTCTTGCCTGCCCGCCGCTTGCCTGCTGAACAGCTTTTTCGGCAAGCAGGCTTCGCTTTGGCA
>JAGVPT010000267.1 GCA_020052095.1 Bacteroidota bacterium
AAAAAATGAAAATCAATTTGTTGCGAGCATTTCTATAACCCCGTGTGCCAAAAATGAGTAAAAATCTCGTCTGATCACTCCTATATCGGATTTGAGGTGATTCGAACGAACACCGCCAAATTCCGTCGTCTCGACCCCATGTGAGAATTTCTCTCCAGCATCTGTCTTGCTTTTTTGGAGCAGAATTTGTATGTTGTAAGTAATGATAAACTGCCACGGATGAAAAGAATCAGGAAAAAAATTTTCAGACTCACCGAGAACCGGTTTACCAAGTTTTTGAAAATCGGAAATCAAGCCCCCTACACCTTTTAACGTCCCGTCCTACCAACGGGATTTTTTTTTGACCAGCAGGCTCAGTGACTTTAGGCGAATTTCAACATGCAATTGAAGAGTGGATTCCGCCGGCAACTTCGTGGGAAGGCGACAATGTCGGGATACAAGTCGGACGGCCCGATGCGGCGATCACCAACATTCTTCTTGCGCTCGACGCCACGGTAGGCATAGGCCAGGAGGCTAGAACCAGAAAAGCGAATCTGATCATTACTCATCATCCGCTGTTCTTTCATCCTCTGCGCTCGCTGACACCGAAATCGAGAGCCGGAGAAATCGCGCTGTATCTGGCAGAACACAACATCAATCTTTATTCCGCTCACACGAACCTTGACCATGTCGACGGCGGAGTGAGTCATGCAATGGCGTCGTTGCTGGGACTGAAAAATGTTCGCGCTCTTTCTCCGCTCACGGGCACGTTGGCGAAGGTCGTGGTTTTTGTACCGACGAGTCACTTAGAAACTGTGGCGCGCGCGATGCATGACGCGGGGGGTGGAAAGTTTACAAAGTATGAAGAGTGTAGTTTCCGAACCGATGGGGTTGGGACTTTCAAAGGAACGGAGAATGCAAAGCCTTTCATTGGCACACAAGGCGTTCTTGAGAGAACACCCGAGACGAAACTGGAAATGCTACTTGAGACATGGAATCTTGACCGTGTTATCGACGCAATGATGAAGGCACATCCGTACGAGGAACTCGCCTACGACGTCTATCGGCTGGAGAACAAGAGCAGAATGTTCGGGCTTGGTGCGATCGGCGAATTGCCGAAACCAATCCCGGTGAGGGACCTGTTATCGGTGGTAAAGAAAAAACTCGGCTCGCCGGCCGTGAGGTTCAGGGGCGAGATGTCGCACAAGGTGAAAAGGGTTGCAGTGTGCGGCGGCGCGGGGATCGGCATTCTCGGTGAAGCTGTAAAGCAAGAGGCCGACGCTTTCATCACCGCCGACATCAAGTATCACAGTTTTCAAGAGGCCGAAGGAAAGATTTGCCTGATCGATGCAGGACACTTTGAAACAGAACGTCATGTGCTCCCCGTTCTCGAGAAGCGCGTGAAGGCAATTGTCCGGATGAGGAAAAGTTATTCAGACGTTTTTATCAGCAGAACAAATACCAATCCCATATCGTATTTTTAGACCAGCGTCGCTGCAAAGGAGTTTGACTTGGAAGAAACGTTAAAGTTGTTGTGCAGATTACAAACCGTCGACAGCAGTTTGGATGAGCTTGAGGAGATGAAAGGCGACCTTCCCGCGGTAGTCGCGTCGCTCCAAAGCTCAGTTGATTCGTATCAGAGTCTTATTACGGAAAAGCAAAATATTATTACCTCGTCGGTGATGGCGAGGGACAAAGCGGATGTTGACATCCTCGAATTCAAAGAAAAACTTG
The DNA here is from genome assembly GCA_020052095.1 of Bacteroidota bacterium. Classification (GTDB taxonomy): domain Bacteria; phylum Bacteroidota; class Ignavibacteria; order UBA10030; family UBA8401; genus JAGVPT01. Next base: position 1,714 of record JAGVPT010000267.1, read on the forward strand.
AAAAGTACAAGGCGCAACAGTACGAGGTCCGAAACAACAAGGAGTACGATGCGCTCACGAAGGAAATTGATTTCGCGTCGGAGTCAATGAAGAATTTGGAGAAACAATTCGCATCGCTCGAAAGCGCAATGACCTCGGCCAAAAGCGAAATTGACGCGGCTGCGGTACAGCTCGAAGAAGTGAAAAAACAACTTGACGAAAAAACGGCGGAACTTGCCGAGGTTTCGAAAGCAAATGAAGAAGAAGAATTGCAATTGACGCATCAGCGGCAAAAAATTGTCGTCCGATTAAAGGGCGACACGCTTTCACGGTACGATCGCATCCGAAAAGGACGGAGCGGAAAGGCCGTAGCTGTCGTCCGGCGCGGCTCTTGCGGCGGGTGTCACAACAAAATCCCACCCCAGCGATTAATGGAGTTGCGCACGCAGAAGAAAATGTTCATGTGCGAGCATTGCGGCAGAATTCTTATTTCAGAAGAGCTTGCACGATCGAGCGCAACGGCGGTATGACCATCCATGCATTCACCGACGGAGCCTCACGTGGGAATCCGGGACATGCCGGGATCGGCGTTATTCTGAAGGACGAGACCGGAACGGTGATCGTGGAAGAAAAGAAGTATCTCGGAAAAGTAACGAACAACGTGGCGGAATATTCGGCATTGATTTCCTGTCTTGAGAAAGTCCACACGTTGCTCGCCGAGAAGAAAGGGTTTACATGCAGCAAGTTGGTCGTTCATTCCGACAGCGAACTTATGGTGCGGCAACTGAACGGCGTCTATAAGATCAAGAATCTAGCGTTGAAAAAAATTTTTGGTCACGTGCAGGATGCGTTGCGTTCTGCGCGTTTCGAATTCTCGATTAAACACATATCTCGCGAAAGGAATCGGGAAGCCGATGCGCTGGCAAACGAGAGTATTGACGAACAACTGCGGTGATCGCGTGCAGCTGTTCTGCCACAATGGAATTTAATTCATTCATCTATATCACGTGCCGACTCGTTCACCCCATATTCCTGTAATACACCATGAGCGTATGTCAGGCAATCGCTTAAATACAGCTTCAGCATATTTAGGAGGAAAGTCCGAACTCCATCACGGGAAGTCTCTATGAGATTTTCCGTGACGGGCACGGTGCTGGATAACGTCCAGGAAGAGCAATCTTACGGAAAGTGTCACAGAAAATATACCGTCCCGTCAAACGAAAGTCTGACGGGATAAGGGTGAAAAGGTGCGGGACGCGAGCAAGTGTCCTTAATGTAAGAGCGCACCGTGGCGCTAGTGATAGCGCCAGCATGACAAACCCCACCGGGAGCAAGACCATGTATGTTCCGTTTCCCCCCGTGCTTGCAAAGCACGCCGGGTGAAGAGATGCCCACTCAACGTTGCGCGAGCAACAACGGAACGGGTAGGTCGCTTCAGATCGTCTGTAAAGACGATTCGAGATAAATGATTGCCTCTTCCCTTTCATGCGCAAGCATGACCCGGAAAAGACAGAATTCGGCTTATCGACGTACCTCAGAAATATTGCAGGAAGAACCTGTCGGCGTGATGTAGGTGCTTTTTCAAATCGGGAATTGAATGTCTGCCGCTTGTTGAGCTTGCGGCCATTCAATCACTTGGAGGAGAAAAGCATTGACACCTGTCAAAGACTACCGTTGGACAATAGCGGAACCACCAGACCTCTTACTCGTCAAGAAACTGTCCGACGAATTATCCATCGCCCCATCGCTTGCAACCGTCCTCGTCAATCGCGGCATTGACGATTTCGAAAAGGCACGCACCTATTTTCGCCCGACCGAAGAACAATTTCACGACCCCTTCCTTATGGACGGCATGTATCAGGCCGTCGACCGAATTCTCTCTGCCCGCACAAAGAATGAAAAAGTGTTCGTCTATGGAGACTACGATGTTGACGGCACGAACGGCGCAGGGATGCTGTATCTCTTCTTCAAGGAGCTCGGCTGCGACGTCACCTATTACATACCGGACAGGATCAAAGAAGGATATGGTGTCTCCCGGGCCGGTATTGACCACGCCAATACGCTCGGCATCAATCTGATGGTGTCCATCGATTGCGGTATCACCGCGATCGAGCAAGTAGAGTATGCACGGTCGCTCGGCATCGATGTGATCATTTGCGATCACCACGAACCTGGTGATGAACTGCCGAAGGCGGTTGCTGTGCTCGATCCGCTGAAACCGGTCTGCAAATATCCCTTCAAGAACTTGTGCGGCGCCGGTGTCGGTTTCAAATTGATCCAAGCGCTTGCAAGGACTGTGGGGACTGAATCCGGGGTTGGAAAATACCTCGATTTCGTCGCCCTGGCGACGACGGCCGACATCGTTCCGTTGATTGATGAGAATCGTGTGTTCGTAAAACTCGGATTGGAGATGATCACCACAAATCCACGGCCCGGCATCAAAGCTCTGCTCGACAGTGCGGGATTGAAGCCCGACGCGATGACGACGGGACAAGTTGTGTTCGTAATGGCGCCACGGATCAATGCAGTCGGCAGATTGGGAGATGCGAAGCGCGCCGTGGAATTGCTGGTTACTGACGACTATGATTCGGCTGTCGAGTTTGCCCGCGTCCTCGAACAGGAAAATATAACGCGAAGAAAAATCGACGAAGATGTCTTCATCCACGCCCAACAGCTTGTTGAGAAGTTTCTCGATGTCGAAAGCGACGGTGCGATTATCCTCCATCAGGAACAGTGGCATCCCGGTGTCGTCGGCATCGTTGCATCGCGCATGGTGGAAAAATATTATCGCCCCGCAATCATGATGACGACGGTGGACGGAGTGGCGAAAGGCTCTGCACGCAGCATCGCCGGTTTCAACATCTACCAGGCCTTAAAACGATGCGAAGACAAACTGCTCCAGTTTGGAGGGCATAAATACGCCGCCGGATTGACACTCGAAGTAGAACGCGTAGAGGAATTCAAAGAGGCGTTCAACGCCGTTGTCAAAGAATTATTAACGGAGGACTTGCTCACGCCTGTCATCTCCATCGATGCAGAGATCGATCTCTCCGAGCTAACGCCCAAGTATATGCGCGTGCTCAAGCAATTCGCCCCCTTTGGTCCCAAGAACATGAGACCGACATTTATCACGCGGCGTGTCGAAGCCATCGGGCTTCCAAGAATTGTGGGAAGAAATCATTTGCGATTAAAGATCAAAAAGAATAACGTGACGTTTGATTGTATCGGTTTCAATCTGGGGCACTTAATGGAGAGGTTCAGCAACGGATCAAAGTTGTTTGACCTCGTATTTGCGGTCGACGAAAGCGATTTTTCCGGAGTACAGCTTCCACAATTGAAAATTAAAGATATACGACCAGCCTCCACGGAGAGCGGGTTGCAGTAAACGATTCTACCATCGACAATGCAAGGAGACACGAAATGTCAGGCCATTCGAAATGGGCAACAATAAAGAGAAAAAAGGCAGTCACCGACTCACGCCGCGGAAAGATGTTCACGCAGATCATCAAGGAAATCACCATCGCCGCAAAGTCAGGTGGCGGAGATCTTTCGGGAAACCCGCGGCTGCGCCTCGCCATCGACAAAGCAAAATCCAGCAACATGCCTTCCGATAACATCAAGCGCGCAATTATGAAGGGAACCGGAGAACTCCCGGGCGTATCGTATGAAGATGTAATGTATGAAGGCTACGGTCCGGGGGGTGTCGCGCTTATCATCGAATCGGTTACCGACAACAAAAACAGAACTGTTTCGGAGATTCGCCACTTGCTTGAACGCCACGGCGGCAAATTCGGGGCAACCGGCTCCGTCGCGTGGATGTTCCACAAGAAGGGAACAATCCGCGTGCCGAAGGGAACACTGACCGAAGACGACATGCTTGCGATTGTCCTCGATGCGGGGGCCGACGATCTTAGGGTGGACGGCGATTCGTTCGAGATAACGACATCTCCGGAAGCATTTGAGGCCGTGAAGAAAGCAATTGAAGAAAAGAAGATCCCGGTCGAGGAGGCCGAGATTCATAAAATCCCCGAGAACACAGTAAAGGTAGAAGGCCCGGAGGCTGAAAAGGTCCTCAAGCTCATGGAAGTTCTTGAAGAACACGACGACACGCAACACGTCTATGCGAACTTCGATATCGACGAAAAGGTGCTTGCGAACTTCAACGTATAGGGCTGTCTTTATGATTATAATGGGAGTCGATCCCGGGACGCTCATCACCGGCTACGGCGTCATCAAGAAAAACGGCACTAGTATGCAAGTGCTCGACGTCGGCGTTATCAAGATCTCGTCGTCGGATATGATGCCGCTGCGTCTGAAACGCATCTACGCTTCCCTTTGTGCCATCATCGAGCGCTTCCATCCCGACGAGTTTGCAATTGAAACGGCCTTCTATAGCAAAAATGCACAATCCGCGTTGAAGATCGGACAAGCCCGCGGAGTCTCAATTCTGGCGGGCGTCAATTTCGAAGTTCCCGTTACTGAATATTCTCCCCGGGAAGTGAAAAAGGCAGTCGTCGGAAACGGGGCCGCATCAAAAGAGCAAGTGCAATATATGATCTCACATCTGCTGAAGCTGAAGACTGCGCCGGCATACTTCGACGCGACCGATGCCCTCGCGGTCGCAGTCTGTCATTCGCACAGAATCACCCGCCCTCGCGGCGGTTTCAAGAGCTGGAAGTCATATGTCGAAGCAAATCCTGAGCGAGTCATTAAGAATAAATTAAAAGTGAAAAATTAAAAGTGAAAAGTTTAGAACGAAACATTCTAGTGTCAAACCAGAAATTATATCAACCCTTCAGCCGAATATTCCTTTTTGATTTTTTAACTTTTAACTTTTCATTTTTAACTTTCTATCTATGTTAAGTCATCTTAAAGGCGTACTTCATCGCAAATCTCCGACGGAGATCGTCGTCGACGTCAACGGCGTCGGGTACGCTCTCAGTATTCCCCTCTCGACGTTTGAGAAGCTTGGCGATGCGGGTTCGGCAATCACCATACTCACCTACCTTCATGTCCGCGAAGATATTCTTCATCTCTATGGGTTTGCGACGGAATCCGAGCGTGAATTATTCAGGCTGCTGATTTCCGTTTCGGGGATAGGACCGAAGATAGCTCAGGGAATTTTATCGGGAGCACAGACGAACGAATTGCAGAATTTAATAGCACAAGGAAACGTGGCAGCGTTGACCACAATTCCTGGTGTCGGACGTAAGACTGCCGAGCGATTGATTGTTGAACTGCGCGACAAGATTGCGAAATTCGAGACTCCACTAGCGACCGCCGGAATTCCCGGTTCTCCGGCAGGCATCCGTGCCGAAGCGTTGATGGCGCTAACCTCCCTGGGCTACAACCGTGCCGCGGCTGAAAAGGCTATCCGCGCTGCGCTGCAAGAGTTTGACGGAAAAGAGCCGACAATTCAGGAATTGCTAAAGCAAGCGTTGAAATCGGCGGGGCGGTGAGAGGTAGGTTATCAGTCCGTTGTCCTTAGTCAGTCTGTGTAACCCTATCCTCATTAATCATTACTCATTGATCATTGCTCATTGATCAAGAGCCTCCTACGTGAATAACGTCATCGCCGAACTTCTCGCGAAGCTTGTCGACTGCGTCGAACATCAGCGAGCGCTTCCCATCGGCGGGAAAGAGCGTCAGCTCAACTTCCTCCCTCTTCGTAAAACCCGATAGTCTCACCCCTAACAATCTCAAGGACTTTTTCCTGTTGTAGCTAGACTGGAGCAGCGCGCGGACAGTTTTATAGACAACCGTGTCGTCGTCGGTCGGACCGATGCTCTCCGCCCGCGTCAAGGTCTTGAAATTCGCATAGCGCAACTTCAATGTAATGGTCTTCGCCTTCCAATGATAGGAGCGAAGTGTTGAACACACGCCTTCGACAAGAGAGTGGAGAATTTTTTCAAGCGCGAGTATCTCGTTGAGGTCGTGCTTAAATGTTTCTTCCCTGCCGATACTCTTGCGTTCCCACTCAACTGTCAGGACGTCGGGACCTTTGCCGTTCGCAATTTCAAAAAGATATATTCCGTGTTCGCCCAGGAGGGTGTGCATCTGCGCCTGGGATACACGTTGAATATCGGCAACGGTGTTAAATCCTCTTGCACGCAGCACTGGGGCCGTTTTCGCTCCGATTCCGGGGATAACCTCGATGGGGAGCGGCGCAAGAAAATTCTTCTCCTCTCCATGGGGAACATGACGAACCCCCGCGGGTTTCACAGTGCCCGCTGCGATCTTAGCAACATACTTGTTCGAGGCGAGTGCGATGGTGCAGGGAAGAACAAATTCTTTCCACACCAACTCCTGGAGTTTCTTCATGAACGCGGGCAAATTATTGTCGTAAAGAGACTCGCATCCCGTGAAATCCATGTACATTTCATCAACGGAAGCTCGCTCGACAATCGGCGTGAAATCGAGCATCCGTTTATACAACCTGTTCGAATATTCTCCGTATTCTCCATGGCTCCCCCGGACGACGATGAGGCCCGGACAAAGCTGTAGTGCCCGCCTCGTCGGCATTGCAGAACGGACGCCGAATTTGCGCGCTTCGTACGACGCCGACGCCACCACTCCTCTTCCATCCGCGCTTCCCCCTACGACGACAGGCTTGCCGTTCAATGATGGATTTTTAATGCGTTCAACGGAGACGAAAAAGCAGTCGAGGTCGAGATGAGCGATATATTTCTTCCGATCTGTCATTCAGATGCAAAATACGAGTTTATGAGTTGTGGTTCAATGTGGCAGATTTTTTTGAGCCAGAGGCTTATCCTCCGTCAGAATTGAATGGACACGCCGCCGTGACTCGCTCGTTCCAGAGAGCGTAGGAAACTAGGAGATTGTCCGCGACCGCCCCTGTCGCTTCGCGACATCCCCTCCTCAATTGAGGAGGGGACTAAGGGGTGGTGGTTATCAAGAAGATGGCGTCCATTAACATTATTTGTACTGCGCAAACTGGACCGGGCTTCAGACGAGACTCTCGCTTTCCAAAATAACGCGAGACGCTGCCCACAATCGCCATGTCTTGCAAATAGAAATCTTTTCCTCTACTTTGAACCGAACACAAAGAGAGGTGTCAACACGAGAATCCCATTTCCAAACAATTTTCCCGCTTTGCTTCGGTTGCTCGAAGAATCGGATCCCGAAGAGCTGTTTGCATTGATAGACCGAAATCGTGCACACCTGCGAGAATGGCTCCCCTGGCTCGACGGCAACACAACGATCGACGATAGCCGAGCATTCATCCTGCATTCGAAAGAACAACATCTCAGCAACAGGGGATTTCAGGCGGGAGTATGGTATGAAAATAAACTAGCGGGCATCATCGGCTATCATCCTATTGATTGGCAGAATCGAATCGTGATGATCGGATATTGGCTTGGAAAAGAATATCAGGGGAAGGGAATCATGACGGAAAGCTGCCGGCTGCTCATCAACTTTGCATTCGATGAATACAATTTGAATCGCGTCGAAATTCGCTGTGCTACGAGCAATTCGAGAAGTTGCGCGATTCCCGAACGGCTAGGTCTCACAAGGGAGGGGGTTATCAGAGACGGCGAATGGCTCTACGATCACTTCGTCGACTTGTACTTCTACAGTATGCTCGCCAGCCGCTGGAAAGTATTACGCTAGTCCGCATTCATAAGCAACACTCTTGCTCCGGCCCGGATCGCCGGAGCAAGCGTGTCCCTTGAACAATTCCGTCATCGCTCAATTCGGCCTCGTCACAAACGAATATGTATACGTTCCCTTCATGGGCACCCCATACATATCCTTCAGGCCTGGCCCGATCGTCACGGTGTATTTGGTGTTCGGCTGATACGATCCGGACGGCGTAAATACAATCTGATTCTGCGTCTCGTACGGATAGCTTCCGCCATAAGAAAAACTCCCGGTAACCGACGGCGTAATGGAAATTGAAGAAGGTTGCGCCGAAGAGAGAGTGACGTAATTGTTGAAGTATATCGAGAGCTGTTGCGTAGGGGCCACGAACAACTGAGCGTTGGAAGGGTACGTGCTTGTAACCTGAAACGGCGCTGTCTTAAACCAGAAGGTGAAAATTTGTCCTAACCGTATGCCATCCTTGTCCAACGCTGTACTGTCTATCCTTACCGTTATCGTCGTGTCAGACAGAAAAGGCCCTCCGGTATAGATGCGCATAACATTTCCATCGGGCCACAGAAATATTCTATTCATTGCCGGCGTAACCGTGGTCACCGCCTCGGTAGAAGCGGCATTCATCCTGCGCGGGAATGTTACCGTTATGCCGGTATTGTTGATCGGACTCACGTTGACGTCGCCGTGGATGGGACTCGATTGAATACCGTAAATAGTTGTATACGACTGCACCGTACGGAAACTGAATCGGAGCGGGAAGCGCAGTTGATTTCCCATCGTATCACGCGCGGCAGTGGAGAGCGTGACAGTATACGGAGTGTCGACGTAGGCGTCCTTCTGTGAAAGCGAATACGTAAACGAAGAGATTTTACTGAACGTCGTGATGGTCGCTCCCGGCTCAAATCCCTCAGATAAAGGTGACGCATAGAAAGTGCTCCGCGGCGCCTGCGAGTATTGCCCCCAATAGAAGACGCCTTCGCTGGGGGGATTTGTCGAGAAGGCCTTTTCGACGCTCGCTCTATCCATCGGATGAGTGAAGATTACCGAGATGGAAATGCGGCCGTACCGCCAATCGTAGACGATCTCGCTGTTGTTGGCGGGATAGTACTCGCTGATAAGATCGGGTATGGTGGAAAGATCGATTTCTCCGATGTACGAAATACCACCCCCGACGAGCGTCAAATTGTTCCGCAGATAGATCCGGTAACTATTCGCGCGAATGGTCAGGTCGTAGTTTCCGGCTCGAAGGTCGCGGAATGCAAATGAACCGTCCTGCGGGCTGATGAGCATCGAGTCAATCGCATTTACCTGGCTGATGATCACCATCGCCCCGCTGCCTTTTTGTGTTACCTTTCCGACTAAATCGGCGTGTAGCAGGTCGTTTGTGTATACGTCTGGCGTTCGGTACTCGACGATTGTTTCTTTGCAGCCGCTGAGGTAAAGTATGCCCAGGAGAAGAATAAAGAGTCTCTTTTTCATTGCGTGTCCCTCCTTTGCTAAGCGACGGATGGAGACTCTGCGAAAGACAACGCTGGAGGTCGTCCCACGTGATCGATCCAACCGATCGTTGGATTCACACTCCGCAGAATATTTGTTGAGGATGGTTTATGAGGTTGGCCTGCGGATTCGGTGTTCCTATTAATAATGTACTCACGAGCAGATCAAAAATCAATAGCTCTCTTTCCAAAGGAAGGTGAGACACCGACAGCATTCTTTGCCACCACCCCTGGCCCTTCCGCCAGAAAACGTTCGTAGACTCCCTACGGTCGACGACTCGTTGAGCGGAAGCGTCAGGGGTGGTGGTTAGCGGGAAGGCGGAGCCCCTTCACATCATCCTTACTGCGGAGATTCAACGACAATATCCTTGCTCGCCGTCTCTAATTCGCTTATATTTCCCAAAGGAATTATTGCATCGGACATCATGCTGCTTCTGAAAAACTGCTTCCATGTTGCTACCCTCGATAGCCTTTCGCTGACCGATGTTGATATCCTCATTAAGGGCAATCGAATTGCGAAGATCGGGAAGAATATCCCCCTTGGCCAGAATGCGAGAGACGACGCCAGAATCATCAATTGCTCCGACTGCGTTGTCATTCCCGGACTCGTCAACACTCATCATCATTTTTATCAGACACTCACGCGCAACCTTGCTTCGGTCCAGAACGCGAAACTCTTCAACTGGCTGGTCTATCTGTATGAAGTATGGAAGAACATCGATGAGGATGCAGTCTACTTCTCTTCCTTGCTTGCGGTCGGTGAATTGCTGAAAACCGGCTGCACGCTTTCCACAGACCATCATTATCTTTATCCAGACGCGTTCCGCGGCGATCTGATGGGGATACAATTCGAGGCTGCCGCCAAGCTCGGCATTCGGTTCTCCCCATCGAGGGGTTCAATGTCCCTGAGCAAGAAGAACGGAGGCCTTCCGCCCGATTCCGTTGTGCAAGATGAGAAGAAAATCCTCGAAGACTGCGCACGGGTGATCGAGAAATTTCATGATGCGTCGGAAGATTCGATGAGAAAAATCGTCCTCGCTCCTTGCTCTCCTTTTTCCGTAACAAAGGAGAGCATGAAGGAGACTGCCTCCCTGGCTCGTGCACATGGGGTGCGGCTTCATACACATCTCGCAGAAACGGAAGACGAGGAAAAATATTGCCGGGAGAAATTTGGCAAGAATCCGCTGGCCTTAATGGAGGAGGTTGGTTTCGTGGGAGAAGATGTTTTTTTCGCGCACGGTGTGTATTTCAACGACGATGAGCTGCGAACCCTTGCGGAGACAAAAACTTCGATAGCACATTGTCCCTCATCGAATATGCGACTCGGTTCCGGGATTGCGCGGGTGAAAGAGATGCTCGATCGTGGCATCAACGTTGGGATCGGGGTCGATGGTTCTGCCTCTAACGACACATCCGACATGCTCGGCGAATTGCGCAATGCGATGCTTCTCCAACGCGTAAAATACGGCGCTTCCGCGTTGACTGCCGGCGATGCCTTTCTGATGGGTACTGGAAATGGCGCGAGAATGTTAAATTTCACTCATCTCGGGAAAATAAAGCAGGGATGGCTCGCCGACCTTGCGCTCTTCAACATAAATAAACTGGAATACACGGGTAGCCTTTCCGATCCGCTTGCGGCGTTGCTATTTGCGGGAATCAGCCATCAGACTGAATACACCATAGTCAACGGGAAAGTGGTCGTCGAAAAAGGAAGGCTCGTTGGTGAAAAAGAAGAGACTCTTATTGAGCGAGGCAATGCAATATCAAAAAGACTTCTCGGAGCACGCTAGAGACCGCCTCAGAATTATTTGAGATTGCCTCTTGTGAAAACTAATGTCATTCCCAACGGATTGAAAGAGAAACTCAATGTATGTTACCAAATAGTATTCAGTGGTACTTTCCAACTAAGGTCAAAGAAGCCGCTAAACTGATTCACAAGGATGGGATCATCCTTCATGGAGGCGGGACGAAGATTCTTGAGCCGCAGCCGCGCAGCAGCGTCAAAGGGCTTGTGGACATCTCAGCCTTAGGCCTTAATTACATCAAGGTGACCGGCAACATCGTACATATCGGTTCCGGTGCGACGTTTGCTGATGTCGTAGCTTGGTCGCGCGACAAGAAAAGACTTACGGTACTCTCTGACTCTCTTTCTCACGCAGCTTCTACTCCTCTTAGGAATAGAATCACAATCGGGGGGTCAATCAAAGACTTTCCAATGTGGAGCAACCTATACGCTCCCCTCTTAGCACTCGATGCAAAAATCGACATCATCGGGGAACGCTCCGGCATATTTTCATTGGAAGAATACGCAACTTCACCTCTCATAAAGTCAAAACATCTCGTCCGGGAAATTCGCGTAGTTGAAAAACACGATATTCGCTCAGGGGTAAAAATATTCCACGTCGTCCGGTTTGAGTATCCCATTTTCACGATCGCAGCCGCGTGTACGATGGACAAGAACATTGTCCGTGACGCGCGCATTTTTGTTACTGGAGTGAAGAAAAAGCTCGTACGTCTTGTGACGGCAGAGAAAGTATTCCGCGGTCATTCCATTTCTGATGAATTGATAAATTCCGCCGCCAATCAAGTTTCTCTCACATTTGTCCCCGATTACAAGTTCGGTGCCGCATACAAAGAAAAAGTTGCGAAAGTCTACTTCAAAGATCTTCTCCGGGAAATCAAAGAGAGCATAAGATGAAGATTTCGTTCACCATCAATTCCAGGAAAAGAGATCTCGAGCTTCAACCGAATGAGACTCTTCTCAATGTACTGAGGAAGAACGGTCTCACCGAAGTGAAATCGGGCTGCGAGGAAGGCGAATGCGGCGCGTGCCTCGTTTTGTTAGATGGAAAGCCGGTTAATTCCTGCCAGGTCCTCGCAATGAGCGTCCGCAGCAAGAAAATAACGACCGTGAAAGGCATTGGCACGCTCCATTCTCCCCACATCATTCAAAAAGCATTTGCGCAGGGAGGCGCTGATCAGTGCGGCTTCTGCTCTCCGGGAATGGTGCTTGCTGCATACAGTCTACTCCAGAAGAACCCGAACCCGACGCGTGAGGAAATTGCCGAGGGGCTTGACGGAAATCTTTGCCGGTGCACCGGCTATGTGAAGATTGTCGAAGCCGTTCACGAAGCCGCATCCAAATTGCGAAATGAAAAATCTCAAGCGGAGTAGTCATGTTTAAGTACGTGAAGCATTCAGTCGAAAAAATTGACGGATTGGCGCTGGTCACGGGAGAGGAACACTATACGAATGATTTTTCGTTTCGGAATATGCTCTATGTTTCGATTCTTCATTCCACTTTCCCCTACGCAAAAATTGAAGATATCGACGACTCAGCGGCTCGGGCTATGGACGGCGTAGTAGAGGTGCTCTCATATAAAAATGTGAAGAAGATTCTCTATACGACCGCCGGGCAAGGTTTTCCGGAGCCATCGCCGTACGATTCAGTCCTGTTCGGCGATGTCATGAGATTCGTCGGCGACAACGTGTGTGCTGTGGCAGCCGAGACGAAAGAGATTGCTGACGCCGCTTTGGCCAAGGTCAAAGTTAGGTACAAACAACTCAAACCTGTGCTGGATTTTGAAAAAGCCGAAGGCTCGTCAACCGTTATCCATCAGGATGATGGGGCCTTTCCGAAAATTCCTGTTTTCTACGATGCCTCGAAGAATATTGCCGCAAAAGTCGAAGCCGAAGTCGGAAACTTTGATGATGCCTTCGCGAAATCTCCAAAGAAGATTGAGCATCAGTTCTATGTTCCGTATGCCTCGCATTGCGCGCTGGAACCCCACGCTGCAGTCTCTTATCTCGACTTTCGCGGACGCCTCGTCATCATCTCGTCCACTCAGGTTCCATTTCATGTGAGGAGAATTGTCTCGGTCGTTGCGGAGATTCCTGTGTCAAAAATCCGCGTCATCAAACCGAGAATCGGCGGCGGATTTGGCGGCAAACAGGAGGTTTTGTTAGAGCCGATAGTAGCGCTGGTAACGTGGCGTACGAAACGTCCCGCTAAACTTGTTTATTCAAGGAAAGAAGTCTTCACATCTACCCGAACAAGGCATCAATACAGAACAACGTTCAAGGTCGGTTACAATAAAGACGGTGCAATCAATGCCTTACATCTTGATGCACTGGAAAATTCGGGCGGATACGGCTCACATGCACTAACGGTCCTCGCTAATGCCGGATCGAAGACCCTTCCCCTTCTCAACAAGATTCAGAATTTGAAATTCACCGGCAGGGGCGTGTACACGAACTTGCCCGTCGGAGGTGCATATCGTGGATACGGGGCAACCGAGGCGTATTTTGGCTACGGCCAAATTGTCGACATGGTGTGCGAAGATACCGGATGTGACATCGTTGAGTATTACAAGAAATGGACTATTAAATCCGGAGAAACGTCTCCAATTTTCAAAGCGCTTGGCGAAGGAAAAGAAGGCGTGGCAATGATCGTCACATCGACGTCGCTCAACGAATGCATTCACGTTGGCGCGAAACTTTCCGGCTGGTATGAAAAAAGGAAATTATACGGGGGAGACTTCAACAAAGGAAAAAGGGACAAAAGAGGGATCGGCATGGTAGCGCTGATGCAAGGTTCGGCGATTCCGGAGATCGACATGGCCTCCGCGTATATGAAAATGAACGACGACGGATCATTCAACCTGATGGTGGGAGCCACCGATCTGGGAACAGGATCTGACACCGTGCTCGCCCAGATCGCCTCGGAAGTTCTCGACACGCCGGTTGAGAAATTCATCGTGACGTCTTCGGATACTGATCACACGCCGTTCGACACGGGGGCGTATGCTTCTTCGACCACCTACCTTTCCGGACACGCGGTGAAAAAATGTGCCGAATCAATCAAGAATCAGATTCTAAAGGTCGGCGCAGATCTGTTGACTGTTTCTATTGGAGAGGTTGAGGTCGAGGAGAGCCGCGTAGTCGTGCGGAGGAAAGGCAAGCAGGATCACCATCAGGAAGTTTCCTTCGCGGAGATATGTCAGAGCAGTCTTTATCAGAAGAACCAATTCCAGATTCAGGCAACGGCATCACATGTCTCACCGAAGTCTCCCCCGCCCTTTGCCGCTCATTTTATAGAAATCGAAGTCGACACATTTACGGGAATCATCAAATTGCTGAACTACGTTGCGACCGTCGATTGTGGCACACCGATCAATCCGGTTCTGGCTGAAGGTCAAGCCGAAGGAGCGATCGTCAACGGCATCGCGTACGCTCTTTTTGAAGATTATTATTTTTCGCCACAGGGAATATTATTGAACGATACGTTCGGCAAGTACGGGATGCTCACGGCGCACGATATTCCGCCGATCACAGTGAAGCTGGTCGATTCGTTCGAAGAGTCCGGACCGTTCGGCGCGAAGTCAATTTCGGAAATAAACATCAACGGCGCGTTGCCGGGAATCGCGAATGCTTTCTTCAATGCGACCGGAAAAAGACTGCACCGCGCTCCATTTATGCCGGAGTACGTTTTGTCTGTGATCAATGAGTAATGAGTAATGATCAATGAACCATGATCAATGAACAATCAACAATGAATCCCGCAATAAGCGTGGAATGGTGGGAGACGAACAATACACAGAGAATCTTCTCATGGAGCCGGCACTTTTTCTTATTTAACGAGTGTCATCGTTTTGGTTTGGGTTGAGGCTTGATACAAAAAAGCGGCGTCCATAGTGGCACGCCGCGATTGAGGAGACCTCAGCCGTTTCATTTCGAGGGTGGAGATCACCGACTTTTGATTATCGTGGAAATATGCTTAACAGACTGTCCGACTCGTAGAACGCATTTGCAAACTTCCCAAAATTATTGGGAGTAGGATTAATATGAGGACTCCGTATTTCTCGACCAGATTTCTCAACACCTGCCGAGTACAGCGTTGCCACTATATCGACCCGATGAAAAAGTGGAACGTCCGCATCCGACCACCTTTTCAGAATCATGGCAAGGTAACCTGCGACGTAGTAGCAGTTCCATTTTGGGATTGCGAGCCGGTCTACGAGGTCGGCCCGGGAACGAGAGTGTGAAAATTTCTTCCAAATGGAATCGCCCAGAAAATAGAGGCTCGCAGAATCACACATTTGGTGTTCGAACCACTCCGCGGTCGAGACTTTCATTTGACCTAGACCGAGAGATGTGTTCAATCCAGCTTTGGCCAACGGAATGTCCAGTTCTTTGTCCCCCCAGGTCACATTAATAACTTGTTCGGTATATATGACACTCACCATTAGGCGCGATTTAACGCCAAAGGTTTTCCCTGCTTGCATAATAAACTCACGATTTTCTATCAAGACAAACTGTGCTTTATCTTCGGGGGATTGTGCTATTGCGAAATTACAGTATTGAAACAAGGAAACAAATAGAATTATCAGCGATCTTTTCACATTCGCCCAGCTTTCTTGCCCATTTTCAATTCGGAGAATCAGTTGACTAATATCTGCAGGGACGGCATTCTCACCGTCCCTGCGTTGGATCATTGAGTAACCTTATTTCAACAACAACATTTTCTTGACATCGTGGAAGCTTCCTGCCTGCATCTGATAAAAATAGATTCCACTGGAAAGCCGAGTTGCATCAATTTGCACTTCGTAAAATCCAATCGACTTCTCTTCGTTCACGAGCGTTACCACTTCCTTTCCAAGGACGTCGTAGACCTTGAGCGTTACGACATTGGCTTCGGGTATTGCAAATCGTATTGTCGTACTTGGATTGAAGGGATTGGGGTAATTCGCAGACAACTCAAATTTCTCCGGTCCTTTCACCACGTCCGATTTCTTAGACAACGCCAATGACGATTTGGTACCTAAAGAATTCGACTTCGCGGGAGAAGAGAAGTTCGCGTGACTGAATATGTACTTAGCAAACTCAACATCCTCTCCATCAGTATATCGCGATATAATGTCATTCAAGAGTTGAGTTGCAGCATCTTCATCCTTATCGAAATGTAATGCGAGGTAAAATTTCTGAAGCCGCGAATGACGTTCATCGGATGTTCCGGAGAATTGCGTGATAACATTATCATATATTTGTTTTGCGGTGGAGTAATCACCTTGTTGAATGTGCATCGAAGCGAGGAGCTCCGAAATGATCGGACGATTTTGAACTGCGAGAGGATAAGTCTTTGTATTGGACTCAAGGCCCGTGAAAAATTGCGGAATCGCGTCGTCCTTCGTCTCCTTAAACATATTGGCGAGCTCGATGAGTGCAGGTTTGAAAGAGTCCTCTTCTAAGAGAAGCTTTTTGTAAAGGTCCATCGCGCCACTATATCTTTGCAGTTTCCGCAGCATAAAGGCTTTCATCAAATCATCCTTGAAACCATGTTGCCTAGGCAAAACACTTTGCCCTTGTGCGATTGCCGGAGATTTATGAGCTGACATGGACATCGTTGCAGGCTCTCCACCTTTCTGGACGGCGATGAAATTCTGCCCCCATGGGCACTGCCACAGGGGATCATACCAATCGAAGAATGAACCGCTTTGGACCCAGTTAGAGGGAGCGTGGTCGTCACCCCACCAATTGTTTTGTGCGTATACTGCGCTGCTGTTAAAAACATATATGTCGTCGTACTGGTTATTATCAAGTCCGTTGTTATTGCCATAATATTCATCGGTGTAGTAATTCCACTCTCCCATGTGGACATAACACGAATTGTAAGTAACAAGGCCATATAGATTGTCCTTGACACGGTTATTGGGATACGGGGTTGTGTAGGAATTCGTCCAGAAGCGCGGGCTACTGCTTTCGGTAGGGTACAGCCCGTATCCAAATCCTTGGATTGTGTTACCGGTTATATACGGACTAGAGCCGTACGTCCAGATTCCACAGTTTGCATGATAATAATGACTAGCATCCTTGGAGATGGTATTATTTTGGATCGATCCCGAGGACCAGTCACTGATAACACCATGATATTGAACATTTTGAATGATGTTGCCGGAAATGATGGGGCTAGCGTAGTTGCAATAAACACCGTTGTGATTATCCTGCAACGTAGAATTCTGAATTGTAATGTTTGCACTGTTGACACACTGGATTTCTCTGCCGTATTGCATGAAAATATGGTCAAGAACCGAGGACGCAGCACCTGAGCCGTAGAACTGGATATATCCCCAACTCCCGGGGGAAGATCCATTGAGTGAAGTGAAGGTGATCGTGGAAGATGTGCCGTTTGCGGAGAGTGTTCCGTAGACGATAAGATTTGCATTGTAGTCGTTGAAATACAGCGTTGTGCCAGGTTGTATCGTCAAGGTGACACCCTGCACCACATTCAGATTTGATTGAACCAAGAAAGACCCAGCGATTGTTTGGTCTGAGGTGATGTTTCCAGTAAGGACTATTTTCCCTCCGACGTCTTGAACTGTCAGTATGGTGGAAGGATCACTCTCATTCACGAACCCAGCAGTTCTATCTTGTGATCGCACCATATACTCATACGTTTTGTTCGACTGCAATGTGTTATCCGTATATGAGAGTTGGGACGTGTTCAATGAGGTCAATGGCGACGATGGCCAAGATTGTCCCACTTCCCTCCGGTAAACGTTATAGTACTTCAGCCGCGTTCCTCCAGGCCAAGTTGACGGGTGGGACCAGGCGAGAGTAACAGAGTTAGTTCCGGCTGCGGACAGATGGAGATTCTTCGGGTTACCGAACTTTGTGGCATAGAGCATTAGGGCTGGGTGAATTGAAGAATATCGATGCGGAGTAGATATCCAATCAGGCGGATATCCATACTGAGCATCAGAATAGTATTTATACATGCCCCACCCCTTTTGTAACCAAGCGTCAAATATTTCCCAGATCCTAAAATCGATTTCACTAAAGAGAATAATCAAACAGGCGTTTTGTCTAGTGTCCCAAGTCTGACCTGAGGCCGGCCCATTTCCTCCATTGATATCCAAAGAATAGTCGATACCGCTCTCTGTTGTATCTTGATTCCAAGCACAGTTTGTGAAAGTCCGTGTCAGTTTCTGAATTTCGCTCGCTGTGACAAAGCCGTGGTGATAACTTTCCAGAAGAAAATAGAACACCCAAATTTGATGATTCCAGTTATCTCCCGAGGTCGAGAAGTCATTTACCGTATGGCTAAAACCCCAGTATTGAAAGTAATCGGCGCCGCTGTAGTTCCACATCCTAGAAATGAAGTACCTGGCGGTATTATATGTCTGATCATGATAGAATTGAGACAGAGTGTTTAGGTTACTAGGAAGGCTAGGAGACGGATTTGCGGCAGTTAAAGAGCTCCATTTCGCATTAAAATCACGGGCAATTTTGTACATCTCGGAATACAACAAATTGGCCCGACCGATGTCGCCCGTTGTAGACGCAGAGTTCCGATCTCCATCAAAATTCAAATTAGTTCGGCCTCCAAGTATGAAATCGCTTGCCGGATTGTTATTGAATTTCGGATACCACTTTGCGACGAAATTGTTCTGAACCTTGACCAAGAAATCGTCTGCATATCCCATCAAAGACGTGACATTATAATGGTACACGGCGTATACAAACTCCAATATTCCCAGACATCCTCCATTCTCGTACATCGAGAACTCAAAATATTTTCTGTTCGACAAAAGGCCTCCTTGAGCAGCACACCAGGCATTAGGGTATCCTATATACCAATAACCATCATTGGCAATCCTGACTCCTGCAGGGAAGAAAAGGGAGGCTAACTGAGTAGAGTAGCTTTCAAAGTGTGTGTTCCTATTCCCAGCATCTACTGTGGTGGGATGATTGTTGGGAAGCGTTTGATGAATTCGTCTGCCTTTAAGAAGGTTACTAGGATCCGCAGCATTACATCGTACCCCAACACCTTGTTCGGATCCTCCACCATTTCTTTTTTCGAGTCTGATCTCACCTTCAATTGTATAATTTCTCCAATTTGAGCTTTCAGAATACGTCAACATCAAGGCGCCGTATTTTCCGTTTGACTCACCACTCGCCGGCACTCCAAAATTGTCAGGGTCACCTCCAGCGTATGGGTAGTAAAATGGACCTGGACTATTGAGTGTCGCATCACACGTGATAACTCCGGTTCCCTGGTCGAAAGACCAATCTCCTGTATCATACGGATATTGAACTATATTTTCATGCTTCACTCTCTGCCAGTCGTTGAGGAAATAATTACCCCTATCATTCAGAGAGTACAAAATATTACCACTTAGGTCTTTTACGACTACATTTCTGAAACTAGTTTTTGCCCATCCTGACAATAGAGCGATTGTTCCCGATTGATAAATATATGGATTTTGTGGCGGAGAGTCTTCGTTACTGTCATATGTTTGCTCGACGACGTTTTGGCCATCTACGGTGAACGTAATCTGCGTCGTATTCGATAAATCTTCGGCCCTCACTCTAAATGACTTCCAATTGTTTTGAGGAATGCCTAGAGGGATATAAGTTATCCCGTCGGATCGGTTATAGCCCCAACCCAAGAGGCCATCGTTGGCTCCGTTTGATCCATCCTGGAACCATGTTGGACTCAACATTGCACTGATCTGGTCTTTCGCTTCATTCAAATAGCTGATGGAACCAGTCGCCTTGTACGCATAGACGAGTCCCTGCAACGCAAACGACATCTCATAGGCCATTCCGACCGATGGAGACGGATGGAACAAACTATACATACGGTAGTTAATGTCGATTAGGGGTCTCTCAGGATAGTACTGAGTATATTCAGTTAACCAATCATAAGGTGGGGTCGCCGCACTTGCGGAGGATCCAGATTGAACCACTATATTGTCATCTTTTGTCTGCGCGTTCAGAGAAGATAACAGCAATAAAAAAAACCATGCCCTTTTCATAGAACAGCTCCTTTCTGCTTTGGAGATTTTTTGTGGTAAGTATTGTTAGCGGAGAGAGGGAATGTAACCCAATAATTCCCGCATAGGTCATTTGCGATTGATCGTTTCTCTATCCGCTACAATCCCCTGAGTGTGCGCGATCAAGGTCGAATCGCGCGTTGAAACATGATTTCAAGCTTACCTTATGCCCTGGGACATCCACCAGGGTTCATGAAAATCTGGGTAAAAATCCAGGTCACTTTGTCACCACGAGTTTTCTTGTCCGTGAAAAATTCCCGATAGACAATCGATAGAAGTAGATACCGCTCGCGAGATGAGAGGCATTGAATTGGATGGAATGCGCTCCGGCAGGTTGATTTCCATCGATAAGGGTCGCCACAGTGTTCCCAAGAACGTCGAATACTCTCAAAGTCACGAAATCATTTGAAGGAATTGTGTAATGAATCGTTGTTCTCGGATTAAATGGATTGGGATAATTCTGTTCCAAAAAGAATTCCATTGGCGAGCTGAGTGATTTGACCCTTGGAACATCTGTCAGTAAATCCGTCCTCTGAAAAACACGATTGCTGTCGGTGAGAATCCAAGCATGTCGGCTATCCGTCGTTGTGAACTGCCTGATTCTTTGATCACCGGGCAACCAACCTCCGATATAGTAGGTTGAATCTGACACGTTCTTTACAATCGTGGAGGAGTTTGCAATAGCAATATATTTCCCATTGTCGTATAGTGCTCCATATCCCGCCGCATTCATGAAAATCAACTTTGACTCATTTGACGGATTATATAAGATCGTGTTGACCGTTGTAATGTTCCCGTCGTCTGACCAAACTTGAAAATAACCCAGCGACCGGTTATAGTACTCTGATTCGATAGAAGTTCCACTATACAATCGAGTCCAAGTCTTTCCACTATCGGTGCTTTGGGAAACAGAGCCTGAACCGACCAGACCGAGCCCCCCTCCTATGATATAATTGTTCGGTTGAAAGATATGCAAGAAGGCAACGATGCTTAGTGGATGTAGTTGAAGTGTGTCCCATGAGCTACCTAAATCCGTGCTTCTGTACAAAATCGCTCTAGGATTCACGAACCCAATGACCTTCTCATTCAGGAGTGATATTGTTGCGGCTCCTGGCGGCCCCAAGGAATCTGGCAAGATTTTTTCTTTCCAGTCCACACCAGAATTGGTAGATATATGTAGTTTAATTGGAATGTGCGTCAAGTAAACCGATAGGTCGATTTGATCGACTGCAATTAAAGTGTCCCGGGTAAGATACTTGACTTTGAGTAACTGGGTGCAGTTCTGAAGTGTCTCCGGCCTACTCCAGTTTGCACCTCCATCACTTGTGGTTACAAAAACTCCCTGTTGAGTGAAGAGACAACCCTTGGCCGAATCAGCAAAGTCGATGGTCGAATATTTTATGTTGGTTGGAACTTTCATCTCGCGCCAAGTCCCTGTTTCCTGCCCAGATGTGTGACCAATCCAAATCATGGTGAACACTTGCACCAGGTAATATTTCTTTATGAATCGTTGCATCATGAATTTCTCTCGTCTAACGAAATGTTTGATCGATGAATCTTGTGCGGTCTCTGCCAAGATGAATTGCTAGAGGACGATCAACAAGTGAACAGTGTGTTCCCAATTTTGGAGGAATCGCGGCGTAATAGCTTGGGAATTCTATGGCTCGAACAAATGGTGTTGATCCCTTTAGGGAAGAACATACCTCTTTGGTTGCGCTTGAAAAAATATTGCTTTTACCAATGGATCTGATTGACTGCGACGGGTAAACGGATACAACCGTCCGCCCTACGGAAGCTGAATATCCATGAGAAATGCGATGATACGAAGAGCCTTTGAGGTGCATCCCCACCCCCTTGATAGTGGTACGTGAGTTTAAGAATATTTTGCGAACATGTCAAGGGCAAAAATGCCTGTTTTCAAAAATACCTGAAGTACGGTATTGCGGGGCGTAACGGATAGTTACAGTTCAACTTATGGGACCCAGTTGAGCCTTAACCGCCGCCGATCGGGAGGAGGAGAGTTACCTTGTCGTGGTCGTGGAGTGTCGTAAAGCGGTTTCGTTCTTCGCCGTTGATAAAAGCACCAACAAATTTCTGATGATCTCGCTCCACTTTGAGCTGGTTCAGAAGATCCTCGATTGTAGCCCCGTCGTTGACTTCAACGCTGCCGTTTTTCCCAAGCCCTTCAATATGAAGTAATCCCGTAGATTCGACAACAATTGTTATTCGCCCTTTCATCAGCAAATCTCCAATAGTCATGCCATGACTTCAAGTCATGGCATGACTTGTGACCGTCCTACGCAACAGCTACTTCTTTGTTGAACTCCACGATCAGTGCGTCAATCTTAGGAGTCAATTTTTGCACAGACGTCCAGTACTCGTTGTCATACCACTGGGCGTTCAGTTCGCTCAAATCTTTTTTCTGTTGCTCTATCCACGTAAAGTACTTCAGATTATGAATTCGCTTCCGGTCATTGTAGTTCAATTCGAGCATATTCGAGGTATTGGCCCCGAGACACGATGCATGAAACGCGCGGACGGCGTCAAGTTCCGAATATTGTCCGAATTTCTTCCGCAGTTCATCGATGCGCGATCCATAGAGCTGCATCGAATCAGTCAGAACGGTGACAATGACGTCGCTCGCAGTCAGCTCATAATACTTGGCCATCTTAATGGCCGCCAGAACGTTTGCAGCTCCAGAGATGCCGAGAAGATCAAGCCTCGAGATTGTCCCCGAGTCAACATGCTGCTTCCCAAGATATTCCCTCCCTTTTTTTTCATTGAATAGGCGGATCAACTCGATACAGTCATTGTCGTCGACATCAATAACAAGGTCGGTGTTCCTGACATTGTGAATCCACGGAACATGCTTGTCACCGATCCCTTCAATCCGATGACTGCCGAAGCCGTTGTACAGGAGCGTCGGGCACTGCAACGCCTCCGTTGCGGCGATTTTCACGGACCAGTACTTTTGTTTTAGAAAATCTCCCGCGGCGATCGTCCCGGCGGAGCCTGTAGAAGAAACAAATCCGGCAAAATTGAGTTTCGATTGTGCGCCCCGCAATTTTTCAAATAGTTCTGCAATCGCACTTGCGGTAACTTCGTAGTGCCACAAATAATTTCCAAATGCTTCAAATTGGTTGAAGATCACGGCATCCTTGCGTTGAGCTTTCAATTCCCAACATTTGTCAAAGATCTCTTTCACATTGCTTTCGGATCCCGGCGTCGCAATCACCTCTCCCGCCAATTTCTTAAGCCACTCAAATCTCTCTTTGCTCATTCCTTCCGGGAGAATGGCAATTGAATCACACCCGAACAAGACAGAATTGAACGCTCCGCCTCTGCAAAAATTCCCTGTCGACGGCCAAACGGCTTTCTGCCATGTCGAATCAAAGTTTCCCGTCACCAGCGAAGGAGCCAGGCATCCAAAAGTCGCTCCTACTTTGTGCGCACCCGTAGGGAACCACTTTCCCACAAGCGCAACAATTCTTGCGGGGACGCCGGTCAGCGCGGATGGTAGTTCGATGTAGTTCACGCCTCCGTAGCCGCCGCCGACTTCTTTTGGCTCGTTCTTCCATGTTATTCTATGAAGATTGAGCGGGTTTACATCCCACAATCCGACTTTCTTCAATTGCTCTCTTATTTGGGGCGGTGCAGAATCGGGATTCTTCATCTGTGCGAATGTGGGAATAACTATGCCCTTCTCTTTGCAGCGGCGAATATTGTTCTTCCGCCCCTTTTCGTTAAGCTTCAAATTAATCATTCAGGTGTCCTTGAGTACTAAGTAACTGCTATGAAAATACACTTATCTTTGAACTATGCGGCTTCGTTGAGTTCCTGCACAGTGACTTTGAGTCCAAGCGATTCTAGCCTGTGTATG
>JAGVPT010000041.1 GCA_020052095.1 Bacteroidota bacterium
CATACACAGGCTAGAATCGCTTGGACTCAAAGTCACTGTGCAGGAACTCAACGAAGCCGCATAGTTCAAAGATAAGTGTATTTTCATAGCAGTTACTAATACGAGATGACCAAACACACGTATCTTATTCTTGGCGCGAACGGTCAGCTAGGAAAGCAATTCAACAAAGAGCTCAGTGCTCGCGGAGAACATGTCCTTGCCCCGGATAAGAAAAAATGCGACATCACGGATTTTGAATCGCTTGCCCAATACATCGACGCGGTCACACCCACTGTCATCATTAACTGCGCTGCATACAATGCCGTCGACATGGCCGAACAACAATCAGACGTTGCCACCCTCATCAACGGCAAGGCGGTCGAGAACATTGCAAAACTCTCCAAACGCAATGGTATCTTCTTCATTCATTACAGCTCGGATTATGTTTTCGACGGAAAGAAGGGAGGCTTGTACACCGAAGAGGATTCTCCGAATCCGATGAACGCATATGGCAGGAGCAGATTGGCGGGAGAAAAAGCAGTGCAGAAATATGCGGGCGATTTTCTTCTTTTGAGAACAAGTTGGGTTTTCGGTAACGGAACTCAGAACTTCATCTACAAGCTGCTGCAATGGGCGCGCAAGAACTCTGTCATCAGACTTAGCAGCGATGAGGTGTCGGTACCGACGGGTACTTCTGATCTCGTCTCACTGACTCTCTCGTCGCATGAGAAAGGGCTCAGAGGACTGTACCATTGCATCAATACGGATTACGCCTCGCGGTACGAGTGGGGAAGGCATGTTGGAAGTATTCTACCGCTGGAGGTTCTCATCATTCCCGTTCCGATGAGCACGTTTCCAAGTCCTGCGCCACGCCCTGCCTTTACCGCGATGTCGAATACGCGATTGCAGCATGATCTCGGCGTTCCGATCGCCGATTGGCGCAGCGCCGTTGATCGTTTCTTTCAGGAATACCCAGAGGGAGTATAAATGAATCCCCAAATAAAAAGAACTCCACCTCTCAGATGAAGTCCTTGGCTCATGAAAACCCGCACGTATCCTTGCGTTATTTTTTTTATCTTCTCCTTTGCCTGGCGGAAATTGCTCGTCAACCGGTAAGCTCGTTCCGTGAGGACTTCATACCGCTCTTCTTCGATCGCCTTCTTGTTTAGTTGCTGCTTGGGAAAACGGATCGATCTCTATTCTACTGGCGCTTTCCTTCTATCGCGGATATTTCCTGCAGCAAATCTTTTTTTGTGAATCCCGATTTTTTCATCAAGCTGACGACGAAGCCTTGAAGTTGTTCCCTTGTCTCTTCGTCGATTTCCATGCTTGTCATCACGATAACGGGAATCGATTGCGTTTTCGGATTGTGTTTCAGTTGATACGCGACGTTGAAACCGGAGATCTCCGGCATCACCAGATCGAGAATGATAAGGTCCGGACGATCTTCTTGCGCGAGGCGCAACCCTTCCCGCCCGTTGGTCGCTTTCAGCACAGTACATCCTTCCGCTTCCAATATCACTTGCACAAGATCGGTCACGGAGCGATCATCGTCGATCACCAGTATCTTTGCCGACCGCCTCAGTTTCAATCGGGTCCCCGTTACCTTTCGCAGCGATTCGAGTAGTTCGTCTTTCTGCACCGGCTTCACAAAATAATCCACCGCGCCGAGACCGAAACCGACGTTGCGTTCATCAAGCATTGAAATAATGATCACCGGAATGCTCTTGCAGAGAGGATGCTGTTTGAGTTCTCGCAATACCTGCCAGCCATCCTTCACGGGAAGCAGAATATCGAGCGTAATGACATCCGGCTTCCATTGTTTGGCTTTCTCCAGCGCTTCAATACCGTTTGCCGCGGTTTCAATTTCATACCCTGCTTCTGAAAGATAGGATTGCAATATTTGCCGGGCGTGGGGCTTGTCCTCTACGATAAGAATCCGCTGCGGCGTGGTCGAAGCAGGAAGAATGCCCGACACACGACGGGCAACGTCGTCGCCATCAGCTAGTGAATTCACCATCATCGGCATACGGACAATAAAGGTGCTCCCTTTGTCCCAATCGCTCAGAACAAGGATAGATCCACCGTGGAGTTCAACAAGCTTCTTTGTGATTGATAAACCTAAACCGGTTCCCTCACTCTTCTTCGCGCCCGCTGATGTCTGTTGGAACGGATGGAACAACCGCGGGAGTTCGGCAGCAGGAATGCCGACGCCAAAATCCTGAACGCTGAATTCAACCGTGTTGTCAACGCGCTGAACGTTGATGACGATCTTTCCCTCGCTATGGCTGAACTTGATGGCGTTCGTAACAAGGTTGAGCAAAATCTGTTTGAGGCGCACATCGTCTGCGACAATGTCATCGAGTTCGTCAGCGACATGAATCTCAAAGGTCAACTTCTTCTCCACCATCTGTGGCTGCAGAGACATGGCAAGAGCATCGATGAACTTCCGGATCGGAATATTCATGTAATGGAGCTCCAATTTCCCTGCTTCAAGTTTCGAAAGGTCTAGTATATCGTTGATGAGATGAAGGAGGTGCCTGCTGCTGAGATTGATTGAAGAAATGTACGATTTGACCGTTGTCTCATCCAACTTTGGATACTCTGTTTCGATCAACTCGGAAAACCCGATGATCGAATTCAACGGCGAGCGCAGCTCGTGACTAAAGAATGCGAGGAACCTTTTCAACGTTTCGTGAGCATCTTGCGTTTGCGCCCTCTGGATCTCAAGATCGACGTTTTTCACGCGCAGTTCATCGATCAATCCCCTGCGGCTGATGCCCACCGCCAGTTCATTTGCGATCAGCGAAAGAAACGATTCTTCGCGTTCGGCAAAGGCACAGTCGGAATTCAGAAGCATCTCGATCACACCAACAAGTTCACCTTCTACCTTCAGAGGTATCGCAAGCACAGTTTTCGGTTCCGACGTCACGAGCATTTCCGGCGCGACGGCGTAATACGAACTCCGCGAAACGTCGGACGTTACAACGGCCGATCCGGTGATGACAGCGTCGACGCAAGCGATGGAATTCTGTTCGCTGATTGACCGGGCTGTGAGTTTCTTTTCCCATTCAATGGAAGGAAGTTCGGGAGCGATCAAAATTATTTTTTCGTCCTGACGTCGGAAGATGTACATCAAGACATGATGAAAAGGCAGTTCGTACCGTGCTGCTATCGTATGGACGACTTGCGAGCACAAGTCGTCTAACTGGTTGCTGGTATTGATGACATGCGAGATTTCGAGCAACGTTTCGCGTTGGCGTTCTTGTTGCTTCTGCCGCGTAATATCCTGAAAAAACACCGAGAGGCCATTTTCGTTCGGATAAATACGGATGTTATACCATGCTTCAAAATTCTTGTCGCGATAACTCGTCTCGAACGATTGAAACGATTTCGTCGCCATAGCGGTGCGATAACGGTCGCCCAGTTCCGACGTCTCGGCGTTCGGAAAAATCTCAAACACATGCTTCCCTAACACGTTGTCGCGGGAAAAACCCGTCCCCTCTTCCGCCGCCCGGTTCCAATAGGTAAATCTGAAATCATTGTCGAGCGCGAAAAATCCACCGCTGATACTTTCTAATATCTCCTCGGGCTGCATTGAGTACCTTTCTATTGCGTTGGTGTCTCCGAGCGAATGACGATCATTAATTGTATAGGATCATTCCAGGGCAAAATCAAATATCAAAATGCAAAAATCAAAATTACAGTCCAAAATTCAAATAGAAAGTGGTGAGACTCTATAGTTGTTAGTTCGAGCACGTTTGTAATTTTTGTCTTTGCTTTGAATCTTTAATTTTTCACTTTTAATTTCTAATTTTTCATTTCCCACCAAGGTGCGGCGGTTTGAATCCGCGGTACGTATCGAACTGCGAATCATAAAAAACAAGATTGAAGGCGCTGTCGCGCAGGGTTCCCCCGGACGGATAGAGGTAGAATTCGGAAATCGTTTCCGTGCGATGAGCGGCAGGCTTCCCGTTCTCTGTATAGAACGTGAGGGTATAAAATCCCTGAGTGAATGGCGCGGTCTGAAGTTGCTTATGGATGTTTCCTTCGGTGAAAATGCGGACGTCGTCGTGTCCCTTCGTCATAGTCCGATCTCTGGAAAAGAGCTCCGGCGAATAAGCATCAGGAGCGACGACTGCTGAACGATCAGATACTGCTGTCCCTCGTATTCGATTTCGATCGCCGCGTCGCGAAGAAAAATTGCGTAATCCCCTTCTTCAACCTGAAGCGGAATATATTTTACCGGCTCTTTAGGCGTTGTGGACCAGGGTTCCTGGTCGACAAAATTCGGGTTCACGACCGGATACCCCGGACCGACTTTCACGATGTAACCGCTCTGCACTTTTTCCTTTTCTTTGACGCCCGGCGGCAAATACAAACCGTGCGAAGATTTCTCCTGGTCTTTCTCGGGAGAAATCAACACCTTGTCGCCGACAAGAATGATTTTTTTCTTTGTAGATGTTTCCATGCGCATTACAATGATTGGGTGATGAAATATACAAAGATTTCTTGAAATTGCACAACTTGATTAGTCCGAAGTCCTGAGTCCAAAGTCCTTAGTTCGGAGCCCGTGGTGCTTGGCCCCAATTCCACTATTCCATCATTCCACAATTCCATTACTGCACAATTCTACATTTGCATCTGTTCACTGTTTACTGCTTACTGTTCACTGATGACTGTTGCCTGCCGGTTGATTCTCTTTCCTTTTTGCCGTATCTTTGTCGTGTAGAGTGAACCGGCGCTATCGTCTAACGGCTTAGGACGGAGCCCTCTCAAGGCTTAAATACGGGTTCGATTCCCGTTAGCGCTACTCATCCCAAAATTTCTTGTCGGCCTTCCCTTCGCTCAACAGGATCGCACATTTCCACCTCAAAGAGTTCGGCGCGTCGGAGTAAGCGAACATAATCGGACCATCGAATGATTCTCGCGGTCTCTTTCTCCCGACCCGTTCAGAAGGAGTTCTTCCTAGGTTCAACTACGGATGCCGGAGGCGTACGCTACGCAAGCGATTCCCGCCCTTTTTGCCAGACTGCTGCATTCGATCTTCGTGACCGGTTCATCTGCCATAATTCGTGAGTGCGGCTTGCTTCTTGCCCGAGGTCACATTTGTTGGCGTCACATTTGTTGGCGCCCTCTGTACTGATGGATTTATTTTGATAATATTTCAACGCGGTCTACCCCCTGTCTTGCTCATTACGACGAATACTTGATTCGCACTTTCTCAGCACAGAACTTCGCTCAAATTGCCGTGAGCATTTAGATCTGTGGAGCACATTGCGTTCTCCTCTCCTGAGACTGCACTCACGATTCAGGAAAGAACTATTTTACTGGAGGTACAATGCATACGCACCACCCTATTCAAGCGATTAGAAGAACACATAACCGGACAGTAGTGAACAGGTATAACAAATGAATAAAATGATATCGTCTGCAATGATGGTAATTGCCTTTTTTATTATTTGGAATTGTACGGGGCAAAATGCTTATTCTCAAGATCCAACGGATTATTCACGAGGAATATTTAGCATTGGCAATTGGGGCACCATGGAAGGTATTACTGAATTGCCTGATGACTATTTTGATTATTTACAAAGGCTCAATACACAATGGGTTGTAGTGGGTAATTCAATTCATGTTGATAATTCTGTTGACAGCACTGTTGAACTCAGATATACTACCGACTTTAAAAATTATGTTCCAAGTTGGCCAGATGCTACATTGCGAACGATGATTCAACAACTTCATAACCGTGGATATAAAGTAAACTTAGCTATTGGTTTGGATGAACCATGGCCTGAAGACGGCTCTGTTAATTCCGAAATACCTCCAGGAAAAGCGGCATGGCGATATCAAATTGGTGATCCAAAGACACCGACCGGTTATACTACGGATGAATGGCCTTGGAATCCAAATGAATCTCCTCGACGCAAGCGTCGAGGTATCTTGGTTGAATAAAAAATCCGATCGTACTTTATGACCCCGATGCAAGCATCGAGGAATTCTTTA
>JAGVPT010000155.1 GCA_020052095.1 Bacteroidota bacterium
GTTGCCTACGCATTTTCGCGATAAGGATGCTGTCATCTATGCCTTACTTAAGATTTCTAAACTCAATTTTTAACCCTTTTTCACGCAGGATTCAGGTTCTAAATATCCTTTTCAATGCTAAACGTAAACGTTTTCATACAAGAAATCGGCGGGTGGTTCGGGACTACGTTCCGCAAATTCGACCGACTCGGCGACAATCCTCTTAATTTCTAATTCCATCTCATCGATCGTCTTTTGTGCGAGAATCCCCGCCTCGAGTAATTCGTGCCCGAACACTAAAATGGGATCGCTCCTCTTCTGTTCTTCAACTTCTTCCTTGGTACGGTAATGCCCGTGGATCGGGTCGGACATCGAGTGACCCCGAAACCGATACGTGCGCGCTTCAAGCATTGTTGGTTCGTTCGATTTCCGTGCCCGGTCGACAGCCTGCTTCACGACACGATACATTTCCAGCACATCCATTCCATCAATCCACTGCCTCGTCATATCATACGCAGACGCTTTATGATAGATGTCCCACACGGCTGTGGAACGTTCAACGGCGGTTCCCATCCCAAAGCGATTGTTCTCGCAGATAAAAACGACCGGCAATTTCCAGAGGGCCGCGAGGTTCAAGGTCTCGTGAAAAACGCCCTGGTTCGCCGCCGCTTCGCCGAAGAAACAAACGGTGACGGAATCCTTTCCAAGATACTTCGACCCGAACGCAGTCCCCGACGCGAGGGGAACGTGGCCGCCGACGATGCCATAACCTCCCATGAATCCTCTCGAGGCATCGAACATATGCATAGATCCGCCCATCCCTTTTGAACAACCGGTGAACTTGCCGAACAATTCCGCCATGATTCCTTTCGGATCCATCCCACGAGCGAGTGCATGGCCGTGGTCGCGATACGCAGAGAAAATATAATCGTCGTCGCGGAGCGCAGCTATTGCACCGACGCCGACAGCTTCCTGCCCGATATACAAGTGACAGAAGCCTCCGATTTTGCTCTTGCCATACTCCTGCGCAGAACGTTCTTCGAATCGACGAATCAGGAGCATTTGCCGATAAAGGTCAATGACCTTGGCGTTAGAGAGACCTAATTCTTTCCAGCGATGGGATTTTTCTTCCTTTGATTCTTTCTTTAGTGTCGCCGTTGCCATTATTTCTCCTTGTGTTGAAAAAATAAAACTATACTTGATCAGCTGCATGGTACGAGCTCCGCACAAGCGGTCCCGATTCGATATATTGGAATCCCATCTCAAGTCCCTTGCGCTTCAGCGTCGCAAACTCATCCGGATGCACATACCGTTCCACCGGCAAATGAGATTTTGTCGGCTGCAAATATTGTCCAAGCGTCAGGATGCCGCAATTGACTTCTCGAAGATCGCTCATCGTGTCGATGACCTCTTCCATCGTTTCGCCAAGCCCCAGCATTAATCCGGACTTTGTCAGGAAGCCATTTTCCCTTGCCCGGAATAAGAGTTCGAGCGAGCGGTTGTAATGTGCTTGTGGACGAACGGTCTTGTAGAGCCGGGGAACTGTCTCCGTGTTATGGTTTAGGATGTCTGGCTGCGCATTGAGGACGATGTTAAGCGAGGCCTCGCTTCCCTGGAAATCAGGAATAAGGACTTCGATGCAGCATTTCGGAACGCGTCCGCGGATCTCGTGAATCGTCTCTGCAAAAATCTGAGCGCCGCCGTCGAACAATTCATCGCGATTCACCGAAGTAATAACGGCGTGCCTAAGTTTCATCAGCGCAACCGCTTCGCCGACACGGCGTGGTTCGTCTTTGTCCAAAAACTCGGGACGGCCTGTTTTCACTGCGCAAAAACCACAGCTCCGGGTGCAGGTGTCGCCCAGAATCATAAACGTCGCAGTGCCGGAATCCCAACACTCTCCCATATTGGGACAGCGTGCTTCTTCGCATACCGTATGAAGTTTACGATGGTCAATCAGATTCTTCAGCCGCGAGTAATTCTCTCCGCCCGGGACGCGCGCCTTCAACCACTCGGGCTTTCGAGGTCTATCGATTGGTATTTCTTGTATGATTGTTTCCAATGAGTCCGTGGTTATTAGTCCGTGGTCCGAAGTCCAAGGTCATGGTCCTTACCGACAAATTCCTAATTCTTAATTCATAATTCTTAATTTAGAGCGCTTGGTTCGTATCAAAGTTCTCCAGGTACTGAACCACTCGCTGCAGGAACATCCCGCCGAGAGCGCCGTCGATAATGCGGTGATCGTACGACATCGAAATATACACCATCGAACGAATGGCGATGGCATCATCGATCACCACCGGCCGCTTTTTGATTGCGCCCACGCCGAGAATTGCAACTTGCGGTTGGTTGATGATCGGGAAGCCGAAGAGATTGCCGAATATTCCGGGATTTGTTATCGTAAACGTTCCGCCCTGAACTTCATCCGGCATCAGTTTTTTCGTTCGCGCGCGGTTTGAAAGATCGTTTACGGCACGGGCAATTCCGGGGAGATTTTTGCTGTCGGCATGTTTTACGACAGGAACAATTAAGCCATTTTCCAGCGCAACAGCAACCCCGATGTTGATCTCCTTGCGCAAAATAATCGAATCGCCATCGACGGATGCATTGAGCATCGGAAAATCTTTAAGCGTCCTTACGATCACATCGATAAAGAAGGGCGTGAATGTAAGCTTGAATCCCTCCTTCTTCTCAAAATTCGATTTGTGTTTTTCGCGGAAAGCAACGAGCTTGGAAACGTCCGCCTCAGTCACCGAGCCGACGTGCGCCGAAGTGTGAACGCTGCGCACCATGTGTTCCGCGATCGCCCTCCGCATGGTGTCCATTTTGATGACTTCGACCTGGCCAGCGATGGCGCCGGGCTTCGTCGCTGGGGAAGGTGCCGAGATGCGTCCGGACTTTCGGTCTTGGACATACTCAAGAATGTCTTTTTTCGAAACGCGGCTATTCGCACCGGTTCCCGAAATTTTTTCCAACTCGCTCATCGAAATACCTTCGGCGCGAGCGATGTTTAGGACGAGAGGGGAATAAAACCTGCCGGATTCTCTCGGGTGTACGTCGTGGACTACTTCCCGTTGAGGGGAAGGGAGTGGGACCGCGACGCTTTTAGGTACTGAGTCTTGAATTAAGGGCGCGGGAGACGGAGTTCGCTCGCCTGCCGGCACTGGAACGCTCGCGTCGGTCTGGATTCGGGCGATGATCGTGTGGACATCGACTGTTTTCTGTTCGGGAAAAAGCAATTCTGCGACAACGCCGGCTGCCGGAGACGGTATCTCGGAATCGACTTTGTCGGTGCTGATTTCCAACAGCGTTTCGTCTTTGCCGATCTTCTCCCCCACCTTCTTATACCACTTGGTGATCGTTCCTTCGGCAATGCTCTCGCCCATTTGGGGCATTATCACATCAATAATAGCCATGATTTTTTCTCTGTATAATAATTCTCCTTGGCGTCTTGGCGGTTGATTATTTTAGAACGCCGCTAACGCGCGGAGGGCCGCAACAATCTTGTTTTTATTTGGCAGAAAAAATTCTTCCAGCGTCGGACTGTACGGCGTCGGGGTATCGATCGCGCCGATGCGCTTAATAGGCGCATCGAGATTCTCGAATGCGAACTCTGCAACGAGCGCCGCTACCTCTCCGCCAATGCCGCCAGTAATGTTGTCTTCATGTGCAATCAGGAGTTTTCCAGTCTTCCTGACCGAATCTAGAATTAAGTCTTTGTCGAGGGGCATCAAACTACGCAGATCCAACACTTCGACGCTCACCCCATCTTCTTTTTCGAGAAGTTCAGCCGCCTCGAGCGCCTGGTGCACCGTCGCTCCGTAGGTGACCACTGAAATATCATTCCCCTCGCGCTTGATATCTCCTTTCCCGATCTCGACCGTGTAATCATCTTCTGGTACTTCGCCCTTAATATGTCGATACAGACGTTTGTGTTCAAAATAGAGAACCGGATTCGGGTCACGGATTGCTGACTTGATCAATCCCTTTGCATCGTAGGGCGTCGACGGCGCCACGAGTTTCAGTCCTGGTTGATGGAAGAACCACGCCTCCGGGTTGCGCGAGTGGAACGGTCCGCCATGAATTCCCGCCCCGGACGGAAGTCGCACCACCATCGGCACCGGAATATTCCATCGATAATGCATCGTCGCAGAGTTGTTGACGAGCTGATTAAATCCGCTCGTAACGAAATCTGCGAACTGTATTTCGGCCACTGGTTTCATTCCCACAAGTGCCGCTCCCGTCGCCGCACCAAGAATCGCCGATTCCGCAAGCACGGTGTCTATCACTCTATCACTTCCAAAGTGATTCAAGAATCCCTTCGTCGCTTTGAACGCGCCGCCATACTCACCGATGTCCTCCCCGAGAAGAAACACGGATGAGTCACGCTCCATCTCTTCCCAGAGGCCTTTGGTGATTGCTTCAATGTAGGTGACGACCGCCATTTCAGAATTAGGAGATATGAAATGTGAATTATGAATTAGGAACTGATCTTACGCAAAGTGCAAGTAAAATTGCCACTGCCAACCCAAACGGTTCCTTTGGAAAGGCATCACTTTGTGAAAAGGCACGAGGGCACGAAGAATCGAAAGAAATTTTGCTGAACAACATTACTTGGTGAGGATTTCTGTATCAAATCTTTGTGACTTAGAGCCTTCGTGGCAAGGTTCTCATGCTGTGCGTAACGTGAGTTAGGGATTGTGAACCTTGACTTTGAGCGAACCACGATTTCGTTGCACGTCATTTTCTTCTTAATTCCTAAATCTTAATTCCTAATTGCTCTGCAAAGACTCCAACCGCTGCTTCCTCCGCAGCCGGATAAGGGTTTTGCAACGCGTACTGGACTGCGTCTTCCAACTCCACTGATATCTTCTGCTCAAACTCTAGTTTTTTGCTTGCCGAGAGAATCTTCTTTTCGGTCAAATGCTTTTCAAGTCTCGCAATGGGGTCTTTCTTCTTCCACTCTTCGAGTAAATTCTTGGGAACATACTCCGCGCCATCGTGGGCCGAATGTCCATGCATTCTCATGGTAACAGATTCGATAAGCGTCGGACCTTCACCCTCGCGAGCGTGATCTACGGCGCGCATGCACGCTGCATAGACCTCGTTCACATCCGTTCCGTCGACGGTGATGCCCGGTATTCCGTACCCGATTGCGCGATCGGACAATCTCTTAACGATAAACTGTTTTGCAATAGGAGTCGAATACGCAAACTGATTATTTTCAATGATGAGAACCAGCGGCAGCCTCATCACCGAACACATCGCGAGCGATTCGTGGAAATCTCCGACGTTGCTCCCGCCGTCGCCGATATACGTCATCACGACGGCTTTCTCTTTTCGAAGTTTACTTGCAAGCGCAACGCCCGCCGCAACAGGGATCATCGCGGCAAGATGGCTGATGTTGCCGTAGATTCTCAGCGACGGATCGGCGTAGTGTCCTGTGCCATCGCGGCCCCTCGTTAGACTGTTGGCGCGCGCCAGATGCTGCAGCATCAAATTGCGCAAGGATTGCCCTTTCACGAGGTGCGCGCCCAAGTCTCGATGCATCGGGAAAAGATAATCTTCTTTCTTCAGACAAAACGCGCTACCCACCGAAGTGGCTTCATTGCCATTGCCGGTATATGCCCCGCCCAAAATTTTTCCCTGACGATACAGCTTTAAGATCGACTCCTCAAACTCGCGCGTAAGACGCATATAATAATAGAGCTGCAGCAGATCTCCCTTGGACGGAGACTGCTTCGCCCCTCTACGAGGTCGTTGGCCGTTCATTCTGTGAGCGGGATGGGATTTTGATTTCTTTTTTGGTATCGTGGTTACTGGCATTTATCCTACGAGCTTTTATCCGCGACGTGAAACTCGCGGTTACACTCATTCTGTTTCTAGAAGTCCGGTCGAAAAGGAGTGCCACGAAGACACCAAGTCACGAAGTCTAACAAAAGGGAACAAAACGTAAACATTTTTCTTTGTGTCTTCGTGACTTTGTGGCGACGATGAGCATTTCGACCAAGTCTCTAGGGCAATATTCAAAACGCGGCTAACCTTTCCAGTGCGGATGTGATGTCGCTTTCCTGCGGAAGCACTGCGTTTTCCAATGCTGGAGCGAATGGAATCGGGGCGTCTTTGGCTGCCACTCGCACGATCGGCGCGTCGAGCCACTGAAAACATTCCTCCGCAATGACTGAGCCGATCTCTGCTCCGAATCCGCCGGTACGGGTATCTTCGTGAACGATAAGAACTTTTCCCGTCTTCTTCACAGAACTCAGAACAGTTTCCTTATCCCAAGGGCATATCGTCCGCAAATCAATCACCTCAACGCGCGTTCCCTGCTCTTCCAGCTTCTTCGCCGCCTCCAGCGAGCGTTGCACCATCATTCCCCACGCAACGACCGTAATGTCCTCTCCTTCTTTTTTTACACTCGCAAGTCCGAACGGAAGAAGAAAATTCTCGTCCGGCTCTGCGCTTGATGCGAATCCCTGCCGATACAATCCCTTGTGCTCACAGAAGAGCACCGGATTCTCTTCCCGGCATGCTGTCTTCAACAATCCTTTCGCATCGGCAGCGTTGGACGGCATCGCGATCCAGAGTCCCGGCATGTGCGCGAAAAAGCTTTCTATACTCTGGCTGTGATATAATCCGCCGCGGATATAACCGCCGACCGCAACCCGAACGACAACCGGACAGGAGAAATTTCCGTCGGAGCGATAACGAAGATGAACAAGTTCATCCTTGAATTGCATGAATGCCGGCCAGATATAATCGCCGAATTGAATTTCGACCACGGGTTTGAATCCCCGAATCGCAAGACCGATTGCCGTGCCGATGATGCTTGCTTCAGCCAATTGTGAATTAAACGCGCGCTTTTCGCCGAACGCCGCGGTCAAACCCTTCGTTGCCGTGAAGACGCCCCCCTTGCTGCCCGCAATATCTTCTCCATACACGAGCATCTTGAGATTCCGCTTCATCTCCTCATGGAGAGCATGGTTGATTGCATCAACGATCACCACATTTTTTCCGTCGTGGATCTGTTCCGAGAAATTCTCTTTCGGGACGATCACATTGGGAGAAAACACATTGCGTTCGGCTGTATCCGCGGTTGGACTTGGCTGGGCTTCCGCCCGGTCTGCGGCGTCGCTAACCTCTTGCTTAACTTCTGCCTTCAATTCCTCCAATTCTCTTTTGGAAAGCGCGCCGGAATCGAGCAAAACTTTCTCCAGTTTCGGAAGCGGATCACGCGCACGGTCCCGTTCCATTTCCCCCGGCGCCATGTATTTCTTCGGATCGTCGGAGGATGAATGAGGAAAGAGACGAACCACGTCGGCTTCGATCAGGCTCGGTCCCTTACCCGCTCTGGCATACGCCACCGCATCGTGCGCCGCGCTATACGAAGCAATGAAATCAGTGCCGTCAACGCAGAAGCGCTGAAGATTGGGATAGCCACTCGCCAAGGCGTAGATGGAGCCGCCGGCGATTTGATCTTTAACGGGGACCGAGATAGCGTATTTGTTGTTTTGAATCAAGAAGACGACGGGAATTTTTTCGCGGCTCGCCCAGTTGAGTGCTTCGCTAAATTCGCCTTCGCTTGTCGCACCTTCACCGGAAGAAACGTAGACGACTTCATCCTTTCCTTCCTTCACCGCACCCATCGCCGTACCGACGGCCTGAAGGAATTGCGTCCCGGTCGGACTTGATTGTGCCGGAATTCGAAGGGATGTGTTCCCGTAGTGCGAAGGCATCTGACGTCCGTTCGAACTCGGTCCGCCTATCCTGTGCATCGATTCAAGAAAAATCTCGTAGGCTGTAGAACCGTACTGGAGTGCGAAGGCAAGATCGCGGTAGTATGGATATGCCCAATCGTATCCCGGCTTCATCGCCATGGCCGTTGCAATCTGACATGCCTCATGACCCGGGCCGCTGATATGGAATAAGATCTTCCCCTGCTTCAACAGTATCATCGACTTCTCATCGATGCTCCGTGCAAGATACATGATGCTAAACGCGCGGATAAGCTGTTCGTTTGTGAGCAGTCCGTTGGGGCCATAAGAGACTTTCACATCCTTGGTTCCTCCGTTTGAAGGAGAGCCGGTCTTATGCACTGTCACAACATTCTTCTTCGTTGTCATGAAACTTTCTCCTCAACGATAAGAGTCTCTCCTGGATGTTTGCCCGATAGAAGCTCACTGAGCAGTTCGTCCAGAGGTTGATGAGCCATCGGCTCAACTGTCTCCGCTGCGACTGAGAATACAGACTCGAAATTATGAATCACGGAGTTTACAACATCCGCCATGGCGACATCTTTCCCTTTAAGCGCTTGAAGAGAAGTCACTCCCTTATTGAAAATTCCACACGGAATGATCCTGTCAAAATACGATAGATCCGTATTCACGTTGAACGCGAATCCGTGCATGGTAATCCATCGGCTCACCTTCACACCGATGGCGGCAATTTTTTCATTCTTCACCCATACGCCGGTAAGGCCGTCCGAGCGCCGGGCACCGATGCCAAAATCCTGTGTCGTCCGAATCAGGACTTCTTCGATATCGCGAAGATAGCGATGAATATCGAGATAGTAGTTATTCAAGTCGAGGATAGGATAGCCAACCAATTGTCCCGGCCCATGAAAGGTGACGTCACCACCACGATCGATGTTGAACACGTCGATGTTCTTCTCGATCAACTCGACATCATTCGCGAGAAGATGATTGGCGTTAGCTCCTTTGCCAAGAGTGTAGACTGGCTCGTGTTCAGTAAGAAGCAAGACATCTGGAATGCGACACGCGAGGCGCGCAGAAAAGAATTTTTTCTGGAGCCCCCAGGCGTCGCCATACCGAGTCCGGCCGAGATTGATTGTGAGAAGTCGGTTCATTTTCTGTGACCTAAGGTAACCGTTCCCTTGGAGGGAACGGTTACCTCTTCTTTTTTTTAAATATTTAACGCTTCGCCGTACGCATCCAATGCAGCTTCGCCGATACCCTCGGTCAGGGTTGGATGAGCATGGATCGTTCGAATAATTTGCTCGCGCGTTGTCTCAAGTGTTCGCGCAACGACAAGTTCAGCGATCATCTCTGTGGCTTCCGAGCCGATAATATGTGCTCCGAGGAGCTCACCGTATTTCGCATCAAAAATCAATTTTACGAAACCCTCCGGTTCGTTGATCGCGAGCGCTTTGCCGTGCGAGCGAAACGGAAATCGGCCGATCTTAAGTTCATAACCTTTTTCGCGCGCCTTCTCCTCCGTCAAGCCAACGCTGGCAACTTGCGGTTGGCAATACGTGCACCCCGGAATGTTGTCATAGTCAATTGGATGCGGGTTCTTGCCGGCAATTTTCTCAACACAGGCCACGCCTTCCGCCGATGCGACGTGGGCCAGCCACGGCGGACCGTTGACGTCGCCGATAGCGTATATGCCGTCGACATTTGTCTTGTAGAATTTGTCGACCTTGATGAACGAGCGGTCGGTCTTCACGCCGAGAGCTTCGAGTCCGAGGTTTTCAATGTTTCCCTGAACGCCGATTGCCACGAGGGCAATATCAGCCTTCAACTCTTTCTTTCCATCTTTGTTGCTGACAGAAACAGTGACTTCTTTTCCGGTTGATACGCCTTCGACCTTTGTTTCGGTCAAGACTTCAATACCATCTTTTGCAAAAACGCGTCCCAGAGTTTTCGTCACTTCTCTGTCTTCAATCGGAAGCAGACTCGACATCATTTCTACGATCGTTACTTTCGTTCCGTACGCATTGTAGAAGTACGCAAACTCGACGCCGATCGCGCCGGCACCAATGATGACCATGCTCTTCGGAGCTGCATTCAATACCATCGCTTCAGAGCTGGTGATGACCTGTTTTCCGTCTATCTTAATAGATGGAAAAGTCTTAGGGCGCGCTCCGGTCGCAACAATTATGTGTTTTGCATTGATCTTGTCAGCTTTTCCGGCTTGCGTTACCTCAACGACGCCTCTTGACACAATCTTTGCGGTGCCAGTAAGATAGTCGACTTTGTTTTTCTTAAATAGAAACTCGATTCCTTTTGACGATCTGCCGGCGATGTCGCGGCTTCGCTTCACAGCCTTGGAAAAATCTCCCTTTAGATTGTCGAACGAAAATCCGAATTCATCCGCGTGACGAAGAAGGTTATAAAGCTCGGCGTTCTTTAATAGAGCTTTCGTCGGAATACAGCCCCAATTAAGGCAAATACCCCCCAGTTTATCCTTTTCGATAACCAATGTTTTCAGGCCAAGCTGGCCGGCGCGAATGGCTGCAATGTAACCGCCGGGACCGCCGCCGATTATTACCACGTCATACTGTTTCTCTGCCATAACTTCCTCTTAAAAAAAGAAAAGAGGGAACACAATTCCCTCTTTCAGACAACAATGATGAAAACTATTTAGCGATAGAAGGTCATCGTTCATGGAACAATAACTTTTCTCGTTATCTTAACACAATTGGGGGAAAATGCGTTTCAAATATACTCAAAGTGGTGGGAAAAGTCAATTAAAGGCTGGAAATCGGTTGCCTGGGAGTGCGTGGGAGCAACGTCGGTTCCCACGCACCTGTCCGCCTGTGGCGGAGAGCGTGGAAACAAGACCGCGGCGCGTGAGAAAGACAGTTCCCACGCGGAGCGCGGGAACAAGATGAAGGGCGAGAAATGTGAGAACAAGTAGTGAGGATATTCCTCATGGCTGGAAGCTGGACTGCACTCCGTCCATTACTTGGGAGCGCGCTTTGATCTCATTGAGTTTCTGCATAATGCGGATGACTGAGGCGCTCCGCTCTTCTAGAAGAGTGCGCACAAAATTGTGCACGTCAGGTTCGTCGCATTGTGTGAGAACATGCTGATAGAAACGAACGACCATCGTTTCCTCAGCAAGGGCGGCAGTCAACATCGCGCAGGTGTTTCTGCATTGATGTTCGCAGTGAAGATTGTCAAGATTCATACCATACCCAACCTTTCCTCAAGTCACAAAAATCTGCACCAGACTTATAACTCATGTTACCCGAAGCGCCAATATTATTGCCACGAAGTCACAAAGTCACTAAGAAAAACAACCTTTTTTATTAATGGACCTTACAAAATGAAGCTTTCCTTAAAAAGTCTTTGTGTCTTAGTAGGCTGTTGAAAAAGAAAACCGCAAAGGCGCGAAGGACGCCAAGATGAAAGTAAAGCTTCTGTTTCTTTCTCATTTCAACAATTTTTCTTCGCATTCTTGGCGCTTTGGCGGTTCATCTTTCATTCAATGTTAGTGCCTTCGTGGCAATTTTTTCATTCCGTGCGTAACGTGAGTTATAAAACACTCTCGTGTGCGAGCTCAAGGGCAATCTGTTTTCCACGTAAAAGCGCTTGCTCATTCAATGGCAAAAGATGATGATGCCGTTCGGGCAAAACTTCCTTTAAGGCTTTCAGAACATTCTCGGGCGCCACAAGGGGACGACGCTCCAAAAATGCACCTAGCAAGATCATATTGGCGACCTGTCTCTTGTTGAGCTTCTGCGCTTCCTCCAACGCCGCAACGGGGAGCTTTTCCACATCTGTGCGTGATGGAGGATTGATGATACTTGATTCCTCGAAAAGAATTAGTCCGCCCGGCTTCACGTGATCGGCAAATTTCTCGAGTGACGGTT
The DNA here is from genome assembly GCA_020052095.1 of Bacteroidota bacterium. Lineage (GTDB taxonomy): Bacteria > Bacteroidota > Ignavibacteria > UBA10030 > UBA8401 > JAGVPT01. The sequence continues at coordinate 11,597 of JAGVPT010000155.1, forward strand.
GATTGAGAATGATTGCCGAATCGAATGTCGAAACGATCGGCGAATTGATCTTCTCCTCCGAAACGATGACGATACAGTTTGCCGTACCGCCCCGCATTTCAGGTCCGTACGACGGCATCCAACTAACTTCCTTCCCCTCTTTCATCGCCGCATAAGCGATGATTTGTCCCATTGAGAGAACGCCTTGTCCGCCGAATCCTGCAATAATTATTTCATGAGCTGTTTTCATGGCTATGTCGATTTGATTTCTAATTTTGCTTCGGTACTTTGAGATCGCCGATCGGATAGAGGGGAAACATATTCTTTTCCATCCACGCGTTCGCTTCAATTGGCGTCATCTTCCACCCCGATGGACAATTGGAGACAACCTCGATGAAGCACGTTCCTTTTTTCAATGGTTGATATTTGAACGACGCTTCGATAGCCTTCTTCAATTTTCGGACTGCGGCGGCGGTGTGGACCGACTGTCGCGTCACGTAGTACGCACCGGGCAATTGAGTAACGAGGTCGGTGATCTTCAATGGGAATCCGTTCAAGTCGGATTTTCTCCCGTAGGGCGTTGTCGAGGTAACTTGCCCGAGAATCGATGTGGGCGCCATTTGTCCACCCGTCATTCCATAGATCGCGTTGTTGATAAAAATCATCAGAATATTTTCTCCGCGATTGACCGTATGGATTGTCTCCCCCGTTCCGATGGCCGCGAGATCGCCGTCGCCTTGATAGGAGTAGACATATTTCTCAGGGAGCACACGCTTGATCCCCGTTGCGACTGCACTCGCCCGTCCGTGCGCAGCCTCCTGCATGTCGACGTTCATGTAATTGTAAGCGAAAACGGAGCACCCGACCGGCGCGACGCCGACGGTCCTGTCCTGAATTCCCATTTCATTGATCACTTCCATCAACACTCTGTGAACGACACCGTGACCGCAACCGGGACAGTAATGCATCGGTGTATCGGTCAAGGTTACTGGTCTTTCGTAGACAATTTCCATGTGATTTGTCGTTGCCGCTGATTCCATGATTTACCTCGTTACACTGTTGTTGTCTGTTGTTTCTCTGCAATTGTCTCGATCTCGAGAAGAACATCTTCGGGAGATGGAATCATGCCGCCCATACGCCCTTTGAAATAGACAGGCCGTTTGCCGTTCACCGCCAGCCGGACATCTTCGACCATTTGGCCCGCGTTCATCTCGACGGTCAGGAACGCATAGGCGGTCGAGGTGAGTCTTGCGATCGCATCGTATGGAAACGGGTAGAGGGTGATCGGCCTGAGAAGCGCAACTTTGATACCCCTTTCCTTTGCCAACTCGATGGCTTTCAGACAGATCCGCGCCGTGAGTCCGAATGCAACGATCACCATTTCCGGGTTTTCGGCTCCGATCACTTCATAGCGCACTTCCTGCTGCATTTTTCTGTACTTGTCCTGGAGTTTTACGTTGATTTCTTCCATCTTTTCCGGTTCCATGTGGAGCGATGTGAGAATGTTGCGCTCGCGCGACGCAGGCTTGCCGGTCGTCGCCCACGGCTTGTCGATGAATGGAAGCGAACCTGACGGCGGCAGCACGACCTTTTCCATCATCTGGCCAAGCGCGCCATCCGCAAGTATCAACACCGGAGTGCGGTACTTGTCCGCGAGACGAAATCCGTCAAACACAAAATCTGCCATCTCTTGCACCGACGCCGGAGCAAGGACAAGCAATCGATAGTCACCATGTCCGCCTCCCTTTGTCGCCTGGAAGTAATCTCCCTGCGCCGGCTGAATTGTCCCGAGCCCGGGACCTCCGCGTTGGACGTTTACCACCAGGCAGGGTATTTCCGCCGACGCCATGTACGAAATCCCTTCCTGCATCAAACTTATGCCGGGACTTGACGACGATGTCATCACGCGCGCACCGGCGCCTCCCGCCCCGTAGACCATGTTGATCGCAGCCAGTTCACTCTCCGCTTGTAATACAACGAAGTTGTGTTTGGGAGCTTCCGCGGTAAAATACTCCAAGATTTCCGATTGGGGTGTAATCGGATAACCGAAGTACGCCTGCATTCCTGAACGGATCGCCGCTTCCGCAAGCGCTTCGTTTCCTTTCATGAGACGAGTCTCTGCTTGTGTCGATGAGTCAACTCGTTGAGAAGTGGGTTCCATAAAAACATACTCCGTAGAAAGTCGGTTGATGAAACCAACATTTACAATGCAGGAACTCTCTGTGCCGATGATTTCGCTTTCGCTCTTGGCTCTTGATACACGGTGATCGCACAGTCGGGACAGACGAGCGCGCAATTAATGCATCCCGTACAATTATCTTGCACCAATTGAACGTAGCGATATCCGTGCCGGTTGATCTGATCTGACAACCCGAGACTATCTTGAGGGCATGCTGCGATGCATAGCTCGCAGCCTTTGCAAATATCGCGGTTGATGAGGACGGTTCCACGAATCATACACAGCTCCTGCGTTGAAGTGGTTCTGCGATTCTTATCGCCTGATGGTGTTCAACTTTTGTGCCATGAGAGACAACGCTAAAGTGTTTGAATGAAGCAACTTTTGGGGATACGACCGCTTTTATTTGGCAAGATTGGGAAGTGACGGAGTCCCCCTTCCTAATTCCAATAAGCTGACTCGTGGAGTTTTTCAACGAATATAGGAGTAAATTTGCACCGCAAAGGACGCCAAGAAGTGAAACATTCACAGAAATTAGATATGTCCTCTAACATATCCTTGGCAGTTGTTTGGCAGACAGCATATCGACAACCGGGGTACCGCTCATGCGACTTTTCATGGACGCCGATCTCGGATTCACCGTGGTCACTTCGGATACGCTCCAACAAATTTGTTGACCCACCGATGAAAGGCGTGAGCCGAACTCACAGGTTCCAGAAACATTAACAGACATTGACCGCTGATTACCGTGATGCCGCTGATCTCGGCTTCGTCGATCGCGCGATCGGATTCTGATCCCGGCTGCATCCATAGTGCTCGAATCCCTTTTTGAACACAGTCGGCGATCACCCGTTCGGTCGCCTGCGGCTGTATAACGATAACCACCGACTTCACCGTATCGGGAACGTCTAGAATTGAGGGATAACATTTGTCCCTTTCCACACTCGTGAGGTGCGGATTCACGGGATATACCGAAATTTTTCTTTCTTTCATTGCACGAAAAGCGCTATTCCCGAATTTCATTTGATTGTCCGAGACTCCAATTATTGCAAATGCAGGAGACAAGAAAAACTTTTCAATAGAGAGCAGTCTGCTCTTTTTCATGATTGACGCTCGTTAGCCGGTAGTGACTAGAAGCTATCTCAAAAACACAATCATCCATCCTTCGATGCGTTCGCGGAGTTTATCCCGCCTTGGCGCATTGGCGTCAACTTAATTATGAATTGCCCCGACATTTACTCATCCTAAAAGAGAACTTTAGTCCCCAACGAAGCCAAAGTTTGGGCTAACGCCCAGTTCTTTCTGTTATTTTTTCCGCAACTGCTCAGCGTTGCAAAAGAGTTTTATTGATCCTCTACGAGGATCATCAAAAAAGTGGGGTAGAGTTTTTACAATAATGAAACATCTACGATGTTTTTACTGCCTCGTAGAGGCAGTATTATTGTAACCGCAAACCTGCCCACACATACA
>JAGVPT010000085.1 GCA_020052095.1 Bacteroidota bacterium
CTCCCCATTGTTCTGAACTTCCCGTGAGCCTTATCGACAGCCTTTGCAACAACATCATCACTCAAAACACAGGCACATTTCACGCAGGTTTTAAGTAGGAAATCTCCTCTATTTGGGCACGGAAGGGGACGTAGATTTCAACCATACTGGCTTATACCGTTCAACAAATTTTGGCTAAACATGGCAAAATATTTCACAAGGAATTGGTGGGGCGGCAAGCATAACGTGTATGGGGCAGAATTCAAAATATCTTTTTGCCAAGGGTGTTTATCGGATGTCAAAAGATTCGTCAGTATGGCAGAAATTTCCGTTGCAGGGAGTGAGCGGATACAATACTTACTCAATGTATAGTTCGGATTCAGTTTTGTACGTATCAACATCAGTTGGTCTTTTTCAATCTCAAAATAATGGAGAAGTGTGGAAAAGAATAGATGATAACTTGCCTGAATTAGAAGTACGAAGTGTTACTGTTTACAAAGATTATGTTTTTGCAGGAACATTTGGTCGTTCAATCTTTCGTCGTCCGTTAAGTGAAGTTCTTACATCGGTAAAGAAGGAAGAAACAACTCCGAAGGAATTTTCACTTTCTCAGAATTATCCGAATCCGTTCAACCCAAAAACAACGATCACGTTTAGCATTACAAAAGAAAGTTACGTTACGCTCAAAGTGTATAACGTTCTTGGCGAAGAAGTAAGAACACTGCTAAGTGAAGAACAACCGTTAGGTGAACACAATATAGCATTTGATGCGTCGGCTTTGCCTTCGGGTGTGTATTTTTATCGAATAACGGCGGGGAAGCTTATGGCAACACAAAAAATGGTTTTGTTAAGGTAAATTCAAATTTGGTAACTTTTCGATCCTTCCGCATACCATTACTTATGTAATACAATTACTCTCCCTCAATCAACATCACTCGTCCGTCCAAATCTGTCGCGACAACGTGCCGGGCATCGAGCGGCACGAGGGTGTTCACAATCGTCACGCCAATTTTGTATTCCCATCGCAGAGCCCCGCTTTTTCCATCCAACGCGAAGACCAATCCATTCTTCGTACCGAAAAATACGGTGCCATCTTTTTCACGAGGCATTGAAGGATCGATATCGTATCCATAACCGCAATTTGTAACCCAAATTATTTCCTGCGACGCCGCTGTCGGCGAAAACGCAACGACAGTGTCAGTCATGCATCTCGCGTAAATGCGGCTTCCGTCCTCAGAGACGCCAATCATCTCGCGCACCTGGTAACGGCTTGAGCGCCAAACAGTTGTTCCAGTCTCCGCATCGATTGCTGTCATTGCGCGGTCGGGAGCGACGATAAAAATCTTTCCGCCAGATGCGACAGGCCAGCATGCGGCGGGAGATAAGTTCAGTGTCTTATTTCCGTTTGACCACTTCCATGCGAGCGAGCCGTCATTCGTGTTCAAAGCGTAGAGATACGTATCCCATGCGCCAAAGATCACCTTACCCTTATACAGCAACGGTTTTGTCTCAACGAATGCACCGACACCGTCGAACACCCATTTTAGTTTTCCGCTTGAGAGATCAATCGCGCGGAATTTTCCGTCACTGCCGCCGATATAGACGACACCATTCTCAATAGAGGGCGCAGCAACTACCGGGGCACCAGTCGTGAGTTTCCACAAAGGTTTTCCCGAAGGAACGTCCAAACAATAAATATTTCTATCCGATGAACCAAACACGACTTTTCCATCGGCGATTTGCGGTGTTGAATAGACCGTAGCCCCGGTTGAAAAGCTCCACAACCGCGTTCCCATGTCGAGCGAAAGGCACTCAACAGTTCCACTACTGTTTCCGACGATCACCCGGTTGCCCACCACCGCCGGGGTTGATGCAATGGTATAACCTGATTCGTACTTCCACACAAGATGAACTGACGGAAATCTTTTGTTGATGGAAAAATCCGGGCGATCGTGGGCTGTTGAATCGAGGCGGTAATCATGTTTCAAAAGGGGGATAAGGCGCCAGGGAGACTTCGTCTCCTGTCCGGGTATTCGTTCTGAAAATAACATCGTGTCGTTTCGGATATCGACAATTGTGTAGCCTCCGACGGGTTGTCGTGCCCGAAGATTCGACCGCCCCATCGTGCCGGGAATTCCCTCAAAAGTGTACGCCTTATTACCATGACCGTGCCCTACTAAAACGGCCTGTGTGTTAAAGTGTTTGACCCTGCCGATAAATTCGTACCAGTTGTCGATTCCGTTGTCGAGCGGATAGTGTGTCACGAAGACCAATGGCTGATTCTTATCGGGAAGATGCGTAAGCACGGAATCAAGCCAGCGCAAATCTTCCGGCGGGAAATGCCCATCTCCCATTTTCATTATCGGTCCCTCATGTAATCCGATGAATCGGAGACCGCTCAACGAGTCGTCTACGACCCGATGGGTCGGTAGACCTCGACGAGTCGAGTCGTCGACCGTAGGGAGTCTTCGACCATACTCAAACGCGAATTTATCGCTTCCCCAGATTTTTGAGAATTCCGTGCATCCCGACTCGGACCATTTTGTGTCGTGATTGCCGGGTGTGATGAAGTAGGGTTTCTTCAGACTATCGAGTATTATTTTCGCAAGCCTGAACTGTTCATTCCATCCCAGCTCGGTGATATCGCCGGAAAGGATCGTGAACGCGATTTCGTTCATCGAATTGATGTCATGCATTGAGCGCCTTAAGTCTTCTTCCGCGGTTGCACTCCCCACATGGGTGTCGCTCAGCCATGCGAAACGGAAGTTCTGCGTCTGCGCTGAGGCGGAAGAGAAAATGAGGTTAAGGATGAGGCTGAGGAAGAGACTAAGAATAAGGCTATGAACATGACTGGGAACTATCTCAAAAACATCATACGTCATCCTTCTGAGCCCGAGGCTCATGCGCTCAACGAGTTGTCTACGACCCGATGGGTCGATAGACCTCGACGAGTCGAGTCGTCGACCGCAGGGAGTCGTCGACCTTTGGCGCAGATGCGTTCGCTCCGCTCGCTTACTCAGGATGAACAATGCTTGTTCACCCTGAGCAAGTCTCGTCCGTTTTTTGGACGAGACGCGACGAAGGGCGGGCGGCAGAACATTTTTGAGATAGCTTCTAGCGAGATCTATTCGGCGATACATAAGTTCTCCAACGATAGGTCTTAAATTAAGTCAACAAGTGACCCAAATTCCGGGTCGAACAAGCGCTTGTACGTCCGGATCGCAAAACCGTCGGTCATGCCGGCGATGTGGTCGCAGAGAAGGCGCACCCGTTGGTTCGGATTTGTTGTGCTCCTTACGTTCCGTTCGGCGTCGCGCGGCAGCAGGTTTATTTTTGAATTCTCTTTACCGATATAATTCCCCTTGAAGGCATCGAATATTTTCTCCAAGACGTATCCGCCTTTATGTTCCAGTTGATGAAGCTGCGGAGAACGAAAAACGAGATCGATGGAAATTCTTTTGTATATCTCAGCCTCGTTTTGAATTGCCGGGTCGATCTCCAACTGAAAACGATACCGATTCGTGGCCTCGCTCATAAAGTTTTCCCGTTTGTTCACACTGCAGGCCTGGATGAATTTTCCGATCTTCCCGGCGATAACTTTTTCCAAACGTCGCTCCGTAATTGCCGCGACGAGTTCATGCACGATCCGAGTATCATCTGGTGACAACGATTGTTCGTCTGCCCATCGTTCGATCTTGTCTTTGTTAATGAATCCGGAGTGAATGCCGTCGGCAAGGTCGTTCAACGAGTACGCCGCGTCGTCGGACCAGTCCATGATCTGGCACTCCACACTTCGAAACGCATTGAGTTTTTTCCCCGCGGTCAGTTCTTTCGGCAATCGAACGCCGTTGAAAACAAAATCCACGCAACTTTTCTGTTCATCATAAATGAAGTGATTCTCCGGGTTTTCCAATTGTCCGTGAAGCGTTTTGTATTTGAGAATGCCGTCAACAAATGCGCGGGTCGGAGTCATTCCTCTTCTTCGGCCGTCGGACGAGTAGATAGTATCCGTAATGAGGCGAAGTGTTTGCGCATTACCTTCGAAACCGCCGTACGGCTTCATCAATTCGTTGAGCGTACGTTCTCCCGCATGGCCGAATGGAGGATGGCCGAGGTCGTGCGACAAGCAGATTGCTTCGACAAGGCTCGGGTCGATATGGAAATCACCAGAAAGAAGCGGGCTTTTGTGTTGAAGGTAATTGCAAATTGACCGGCCGATCTGGGCAACCTCAAGTGAATGCGTCAATCGCGTTCTGTAGAAATCGTACTCGCCTGAGAGAAAGACCTGCGTTTTTGCCTGCAATCTCCGAAAGGCGGAGGTGTGAATGATCCGGTCGCGGTCAATCTCAAACGGCGTCCGGTAGTCCGCCTCACGTTTTTTTGTCAGGCACTCGGTGTCAAAAGCACTGTAAAATTTGTTTTCCATTCGTCTGGTTATCTCCCTTGGGAGTACTACGGTGAAACGGTTAGTCTCTTGAGAAATTGAGCTGTTGCAACGCTTGGATTGATTTCGTACGCCTTTCGCGCGTACTGTTGAGCAAAATCCATCTTTCCCTGGCCCTCTTCATACAGTGCACGCTGGGCCAGCATCGATGTGTACAAATGGTGGATCTGCTGAGTGTAGATGTTCGCTTTATGATAAGGATGGTACGAAATCGTCGGAAAGCGCACCGGGTGATATGTAGAGTCGCGATAGAGCCGGAAAGCAAATCCTTCGGGGACACGGAGGTAATGTGAAGCGAGGTGAGGTTCGATTTCGGCCGTGACGTATATTGCAACGGAATCGACATTGTGGTCGACAAAGCCGTCTATCATTTGATTATACTTCGCCTCGATCACAGCGGGATCGTACGGTGTATCGTGTTCGAACTTAGCCAATTCCTCTAAAAAGCTGTCGATATCACGTTTTGACTTCTCATAAATTTCCGGGTGATTTTTTTTCATCTGCATGAAGTACCATGACCGCCGCAGCAGTTCTTTGTCGATGACCATGACATCGTCCCGCACGTGCTTTACGTACTGAAAGTAGTATGATGCCGCAATAAAATAGTCCCACTGGTACGAGATGATTATTGCGTTTGGTTCAAGGTTGGTGAGAATGTTTGTTGTGTAGTCTTCGACAAGATAGTTGTCTCTTGCATCGACCTCGGGAATATTAGCGGAAATTTCGGCGATAAGTACTCCAGCGAGAATTGCAATTACGGCAATCGAACCCCAGAGAGTCTTGAATAACGCGCCCGCCTCAACGATCCCGAAACCCGCCAGCATAGCAATCGAGATGTACGCAAGAAGGAAGTATGAGTCGATATCTTTAATATCGTAGTTGATGGTATAGAGAACGCACCCGGCGAGCAACAAAAGGATGAAAACAAGAATCCGCCGGTTATGGATGATGAGCCTCCAGACGCCAAGTGCGGAAAGCAATAGCGGAGCGTAATAAAACTCAGTCGGCAAGGCATCGAAAAAGTGCTTCCACTGTTTCGCCATAACATCCGAAGAAGAGAACATCCAGATCCGGTACTGCTTCCCCGAGATGTGCCAGAAAATGCGTTCGAGCGTTGCGGGATATCCCCAATTCAATACTGGCTGCTGCACTGCCCGAATGGGGAAATAAAGATATACCGAGAGACCAAGAGCGAAGGGGAGAGCGAGGACGAGGATTTGTCGGAATGCTCCTTTTGAGAATCCAAACGCCGAGAAATACAAATACAAAAAGGCGGGAGCGAGGAGAATTGTCGTAAGGTGGTTTGTAAAACTCAGTCCCAGTGTGAATGCAAAGAGCCACCATAATCGCTGGTCGAGCACTTGGGTGTTGATATAAAAGAATACTGCCCTGGCAAAAAACAAAATCGTTGAGCAGAGCAGGAATACGTGCAGCGCATAGACTTCAATCGACGTTGATTGATCCCAAAATGTTTGCGAAAATGCAAGCGTGAGAGCGGAGAAGACTGCCGGAATGAAGATCAGAAGGGGGTCATTCTCGTCGCCATCCGCTCGGAGCAGGAAGAGCATTGCATAATAGAATATCACCGCCGCGCCTGCGGTAATAAATGCCGAAAAAATATTCAGCCGCACAATTTCTTCTTTCGCGATTGGCAAAGAAGAGAAGATATGCGCGATGAGGGTCCAGAGCGGATACCCGGTGGGATGAGCGATGCCGAGCACGTACGATACTGCTGCCAGCTCCCCGCTGTCGATAAACTCAACTGTCGATGCAATAGTCTGGAGATACGTGATAAAGATACCGAGCCAGAGCAAGAGCCCGATGATATGATCACGATATTTGCCTTCGAGCAAATTTTTCATGCGAGGGAACGGAGAATGGATTCGAACGCAGAGCGTGTTTCTTTCGTGTTTTCACGAAGTCGTGAAATAAGATCCTTCCCGGAAGTGAGGCTTGACCATCGTGCAAGATAGTCGAGCGATTCACTATCCGACGGAATGAAGTGCGTCTGCAGATCAAGTCCGAGTCGAAGGGCCGTTTCGATGCGCCGGAGAAAATGGTAATTTCTTTTGAGCACTACCATCTCTGGTCCGTGCAATGTGTCACGCGAATGGATTTCTAGAAGTTCGTACATATTTGTCGATGATGATGCGCTGTTTCCGGCGGCAAGCTGCAGCGCCTGCACCGCAAATTCGATATCCATCATTCCTCCCGCCCCCAGCTTCACATCAAAAAAATCGGGCGATGAAGTACGACTTCGTGTTTCCGTCTTGCGCCGCATGGAAAGAATGTCTGCTGTCCATCCCTTTGGCAACGGGGTGGCGTAAACGGACTTGTGAATCGAATGAACTATCTCAGCAGAAAAATCTTCGTCTCCCGCTATTGCCCGGGCCCGCGTCAGTGATTGGCGTTCCCACAGCGATGCACGACGGTGAAGATACTCAACGTATTTTTCGCCCGCAACGGCAAGGGGAGCACTTCTTCCTTCTGGACGGAGGCGTGCATCGATATCGTAGAGCTTTCCAGATTGCGTCACTCGCGAGCACGAAGTGATGATATTTGCGGCAAGTATTTCACATTTTTCGGCGTCGGACTTTCGTTTCGCTTCAAAAAGCACTACAACATCGAGGTCGGATCCAAAATTGATCTCCCATCCGCCAAGTTTTCCCAACCCGAGGATACAATAACGGGTCGATTGTGGCAGTCGTAATTTCTTCCGCTCATTTTTGTATAGGAGGGAAACCGTCTGCGAAGCAATTTCAGAAAGAGAACGGAAGAGCGTTTGTTCATCAGAATTTCCCAGAATATAGCGTACCGCGGCCTTGCATTCTTCAAGCACTTTCCACTGATGCACACTGGAGATTCGCGGCGTAGGTGGCGATTCCTCGTGAATGATATTCTCAATATCCGTGAGAAGAGACTCGGCAAGTCCGGGAAAAAGCGCGAGCTGTTTCGCCAGCATTCCGCTTCGCGCACACAACGTGACAAACGCCCGTCGGAAGTTTTTCTCAGAAAGCAACGCATGCATTGCATCGGGGGAAGGAACGGAAGAGAGCACCCGTTCACCGTTCGCGAGGGCGTGATCCGGCGCGATCGATTCTGCGATCTCTTCGAGAAACAGCCCGGCGATGTTTTTGAAGTTGGTGCGCGTCCGCGCGATGTATTCCTTCTTTCCCAGAAGAGTTGAACCGTACATCATTCCGCGAAGATTGCGCGCTGCCTGCTCAGCATTGCGAAGCGAAAATTTCTTGGCGAATAACAATGAAAATTCGGAGTCTGTCTTCTCGGCCAAAAAGCGCTCGACATCGGAAGGATGGTCCGCCCCTCTTTGAGTGAAGACGGTATCGAAGATACGCCGAACGTTCTTGAGATGCCGGTAGAGGGTTTTGTCGAACGCTTTGGGCGGGACAGCCATCCGGACGGCAAGGGCATCACGGCTGTGTCTTTTTGTGGGAAGCGAATGCGTCTGCGCATATTCAAGGATCTGCAACATGTGCTCAAGTGTTCTGAAGAAGACGTATGCTTCCCGAAGGTGCTCAGCTTCTGTGGCCGACAGAAGGGAGGCAGAACTGAGCAGGCGAATGGATTCGAGCGTGTTGGTGTTGCGCAGCGAAGAATTTTTCCCGCCATTAACGAGCTGCAGCGCTTGAACGATGAATTCAATGTCGCGGATGCCACCGGCGCGAAGTTTGATATTCCGATCGTCGGAATGTGACTCGATGCGCGCTTTGATGCGTGAGATCTCTTCGATAGGATTTTCAAAAAAGCTTCGCGGGTACATGAACGACGCGAGCGCATCAAGAAATCTTCCGGCAAACGCCTCATCGCCGGCGATGCAGCGGGCTTTCATGAGCATTTGCCGTTCCCACAGCTCACCGCGCGATTCATAGTACATCAGCATTGACGCGAGAGAACGGACCAGCGCGCCCGACTTTCCGTCCGGCCGCAGTCGCATATCGACTCTGTAAAAGTGCCCTTCCTCGGTTGGCTGTGAAAGAACATGGACGATCTGTTCGATGAACCGGACAAAAAATTCCCCGTGTGTCATTGTGCCGGAGGCGGGCGACTCTATTTCTCCGTCACGATCAAAGACCGCAATAAGGTCGATATCCGAACTGTAATTCAATTCATCTCCGCCCAGCTTTCCCAGCCCGAGGACCGCCCACGCCGTGTTCGGCGCATCGCCGTATTGATTTTTCATTTCGCGCCACGTCAGTTCGGAAACCAGTGAGATGACTGCATCGGCAAGATTTGACAACTCACGCGTCGTCGTTTCAAGATCGGCAATATGGAGAATATCGCGCACACCGATGCGCAGCATCTCGCGGCGCTGAAACCGTTTGAGGGCATTCACCTCCCGTGTGGCTGAATGAAATGGCTCGACACTCTGACTCGCAGCAATGACGAATTCGCTTTTGGATCTCGCATGCTCGAGAACGGTTGTCGCGGTCAACCATCTGAACAGTTCGGGGTCGCGGATGAGAATATCAGAGAAATATTGTGATGTGCCAAAAATCGACAACAGCGTTTCGAATAGGATTGAATGCTGTGCGAGGTCGCGCAATATCGTCGATGGATTGAAGCTCGATTCAAGGAAACGGAGGAAATTGGTCATCGCCATCGCGTTGTCGGGAGACTTGGAAAGTTGCGCGTTCAGCGAGGCGAAGAATTGCGGCGCAATCTCTCCCAGGCCGGCGTTGAATACGATCTCTTCCGTTGTCTTGCGGTGGCGAAGTGCGACGGTAGAAAGTTTTTTCGATGATGGTGCTGTGGACGGCGCCATTGAAGACTGCTAAATGAGTGTGCTCACGCTGACCACAGTATAGAAAAATCGGGCAGAAAATTCAAACGCCCGGAATTGATTTTCCAGCGCCGTTCGCCTATATTACTTCGTTGCCGACCACGCCGCACTAATCGCCGAAAGGGAATTCCATGGTCAAGCTCATCGCGCTCTATAAAAAGCCGGACGATATTGCGTCTTTCGATAAACATTATGCCGAAGTTCACGCGCCGCTTGTGAAGAAAATGCCGGGTCTTCGGAAAATGGAGGTTTCGAAGATCACCGGTTCCGCAATTGGCGAGACGCCGAACTATTTGGTCTGCGATATGTACTTTGATTCGAGGGATGCGCTCGATGCAGCATTAGCCTCTGCGTCTGGACGTGCTGCCGGGAAAGACCTGATGAGCTTCGCCGCAAAATATGTGACCCTCATGTATGCCGATGTCACTTCCGTTGAGGAAATTAAATCGTTTGGGGATTGAGAAAACAATCGAATCGCTATGGCGCCAAGCTATCGGATTCATATCATTCATTACCATCCGCCCGTATGAAAAAATATTCTCATTCCCAAAAATCCTACAACACAATTCTTTATTCGAAAAAGGAATTCTCTGCGACCATCACTCTCAATCGCCCGCACGTCCATAATGCGCTCAATTTGGAAATGCTGCAGGAATTCGGCGATGCGCTGCAAAAGGCGCAATGGGACGACGATATTGCCGTTATCGTTATTACTGGCGCCGGGACAAAGGCGTTTTGCACAGGCGCAGACATAAAAGAATGGAACGAGGATTTCTTGACGAAGCCCGACGATTTCTACAAATGGATGGGAGTATTCATCGAGACGTTTGAGCGCCTGCGCAATATTGGAAAGCCGACAATTGCGCGATTGAATGGTATGGTGGTCGGTGGTGGGAATGAGTTGCAGATGTCGTGCGATTTTGCCATCGCCACACCCGATGTCATCATCAAACACGTCGGGACGTCGCGCGGAAGCGTTGCTGCCGCGGGAGGAACGCAGTGGCTTCCGATCATCGTCGGCGACAGGCGCGCGCGGGAAATATTGATGTTGGGGAAAGAATTGAAAGCGAAAGAGGCGCTCGCATGGGGATTGATCAATCAGGTGGTGCCGCGAAGAAAATTGGACAGTGCTGTCGAGGCGATGGTAAAGACGCTCGTGAACAAGTTGCCGGAATGCACGCGATACACAAAAGAACAGTTGAACTTCTGGCGCAATTTTTCCTGGGCCATGACGATAGGCCATGCAAAAGATTGGCTCACGGTGCATACCTCCGCGCCGGAAATTACGGAAGGCATCCGGGCCTTTAACGAGAAGCGGCCGATTGATTACAAAAAGTTGAGAAGGAAATGAAGAACGTTGGAGGAAAAAGAAAATGGAATGGTGTGCGCCATAGGCGCATGCGCCTTCGGCGCAGAATTGTGGAAGGATGGATTCCATGAAATCATATCCAAGAAATGTTTTCTTTTGTCTTTGTATGTTGCTGAGTAGCTCCTTTTCACAGCAGAATTCGTACCGGTTCTCGATTGAATCGGTTGATGAGCATGTTGTGCTGGCCATTCAGACATCCGAACCTCTGCCGTGCGTCGGATATTCGATTCGCAATCAGCTGCGGTGGGAGGGAGACACGGTAGTCGTGATTGTAAGCGGATTTGTTCAGCCGATTCCGTGTCTACAGGGTTTAGAGCCCGCGTCGGCCCGGGTTATTGTCAAGCGGCGTGAGAAGGAGATTTTCTTCCTTAAGTTTCGCGAAGAGGCGTACAGCGATATCTGGAAAGTATTTCCTCTTGAAGACGGCTTCCGCGCCGTTCCAATTCAAGTCTCTTTTACATCATTTACCAAATAAGATACGGAACTCGCATGAACCTCACGACAATCTTGTTGACAAAGGAATCGGGGTACGCACTCATCCAATTCAATCGTCCCGAAGTTCTGAATGCCATCAACATGAAGTTGATGGAGGAGTTGGTTTCGGCGCTTGAAGAACTGGATAAGGACGGCGATACCCGCTGCATCATTCTCACCGGCAACGAAAAGGCCTTTGCTGCGGGGGCCGACATCAAAGAAATGGCGGAGGCGTCGGCGATGGAAATGTTGCAGCGTGACCAGTTCGCGCGGTGGGACCGCATCCGAAAAATCAAAAAGCCAATCATTGCGGCGGTAAGCGGATTTGCGCTCGGCGGCGGGTGCGAGTTGGCGATGACGTGCGATATTATCCTCGCCTCGGAGTCCGCGAAGTTCGGACAGCCGGAAATCACGATCGGCGTTATTCCGGGTGCCGGGGGAACACAGCGGCTTACGCGCGCTGTGGGCAAATACAAGGCGATGGAAATGGTCCTCACCGGAGCGATGATCACGGCTGAAGAAGCGAAACAATGGGGGCTCGTCGTGAAAGTTGTGCCAAATGAATATCTCGTTGAAGAAGCGAAGAATCTTGCAAAGGTCATCGCCTCCAAGCCCCCAGTTGCAGTCAGGCTCGCCAAAGAGGCGGTGTTGAAATCATTCGACACGACGATCGAAGGGGGACTCGAATTCGAGAGAAAAAATTTTTACATGCTCTTCGCCAGCGAAGACCAGAAGGAAGGAATGAAGGCGTTCGTGGAGAAAAGGAAGCCGGAGTGGAAGGGAAAATAGATTAGCAGGGTGCGACTCACTTTCAAAGTGAGTCGCACCTTAAGTCGCACAGTAATGGGGGGGCTATGGCAAGAAGAAAGACGATCTTTTCGCAAGGAGAATACTACCATATCTACAATCGTGGGTGTAATCGACAAAACATATTTCGTTCGGAAGAGAACTTTCTCTTCTTGTCTGCAAAATTGGTGGAGGTGACCGAGAGATTCTCCATCTCGGTAATCGTATATTCACTGATGCCAAACCACTATCACTTTCTCCTCAGACAAGATAGCGATGAGAGCGCAGGGTATGCCGTCCAACTCCTGTTTAACAGCTATACGAAGGCATTTAATGCGGCGTACACCAGAACGGGAACGCTTTTCGAAGGGCCGTTCAAGTCGATTCACGTTGACAAAAGAGAATATCTTGTTCATTTGTGCCGTTATATCCACCGTAATCCTTTGGAGGCAGGTTTGGTCGTGAGGCTCGAAGATTGGCGTCATTCAAATTATCCAGAGTGGGTCGGACAACGTAATGGCACTTTAGTCGACAAGGATTTCGTAAAAGAACATTTCTCAGGCCCGGCTGAATACAGGAAGTTCGTGATGGATTACACTTCGTCGAAACAAGTGGCAACGGCGACAAAGAAATATCTCTTCGATTGATGAGCAAATAGAATAATGTGCGACTCACTGTGCAAGTGAGTCGCACTTGTTCTTGACGGTGAAGACCAAAAGGAAGGAATGAAAGCGTTCGTTGAGAAGCGAAAGCCGGAGTGGAAGGGGAAGTGAGCAACAAACTGTGACTCACTTTTAAAGTAAGTCGCACTTGATTTTCGCAATTTCAGAAAAGGAGAAAAGGGGCTTATGAGACGGCGTGACTTTCTGAAATCAACAATTGCGGCAGGACTTGCCGCACAGATAACAGGTCCTTTACCCACACCAATTCAAATGCACGCTTATCAACCGCTACCTAAAAGATATTTCAAAAACGAGGTCTCGCTCTCTATTCTCGGTTTTGGCGGCATTGTAGTATTGGGACAATCTCAGAAGAAGGCAAGCACCATGATCGCCGAGGTCGTTGATCGCGGTATCAATTATTTCGATGTTGCCCCTGCATACGGAGATGGCGAGGCGGAGGAAAAACTAGGTCCTGCTCTTGAACCGTACCGACAAAGCATTTTTCTTGCCTGTAAAACCATGCACCGCGATGTGAAAGGAGCACGTAAAGAATTGGACCGCTCATTGAAACGTCTGCGGACCGATCATTTTGACCTCTATCAATTCCATGCCGTCACAACAATGGATGAGGTTAATCAGATATTTGCGCAAAATGGTGCTGTAGAAACATTTCTCAAGGCCCGCGAAGAGGGAAAAATCCGCTTCATTGGTTTTTCCGCTCATTCTGAAGAAGCTGCATTGGCAATGATGGAACGTTTTCAGTTTGACTCAATTCTTTTCCCCGTAAACTTTGTCTGTTATGCCCAGGGGAATTTTGGCCCGCGTGTTTTGCAGCGAGCAAAAGAAAAAGGTGTCGCTCGTCTTGCGCTTAAACCGCTTGCCTATTCGCCGTGGCCGAAGGGCGCGCAACATACCTATCCAAAATGCTGGTACAAACCGATTGATGACCCTGCATTGGCATTGCAGTCGTTACGCTTCACATTATCCGAAGATGTTACCGCAGCATTGCCTCCCGGCGATGAGAATCTTTTTCGCCTCGCTTTGGAAACAGCTCCCTCGTTCACGCCGATGACCGTCGAAGAGCGAAATGTGCTCCTTGCATCGACAAAAGGAGGGGAGCCGTTGTTTAAGATATGAAGGAAGGAATAAAGGCGTTCGTAGTGAAAAGGAAGCCGGAATGGAAGGGGAGATAAATTAGAACGGTGCGATTCACTTTGGGAGAGAGTCCCATCTCTGTCTGATGGCGAGACGAGAAGACGCATCGAAATCGTTCGAGGAGGAGAGAGGACTCGAATGACAAATGAATCGATTTTTTGTTGACATTGAGAGATTTTTCCTGTAAACTCCGCGTGAACATCGATCAAACTTGACCTCATTATTCAGGAGGTACCCATCTATGAAAGAATCCATCGTTGCATTGACCATGTCTTTGGTTGCATCTCTTCTCTTACCTCTTTCGGTTGTGCTGGGACAACAAAAGCAAACTCCCGTTATCCAGCCAAAGGTCGGAGTTTCTCCCCTCTCGGTTTTTGTCTCCGGGTCCTATTTCGGACCGAAATACACCAATGTTAACGCCGTCTATCAAGTGATCGAGCATAACCTTTCGCTGCCGGCAGGAAATGACTTCAAAAGCTACTATTTCGTGCTGACCGGTGTGCGTCTCACGCTCGGAAATGGACAAGCCGTGCAAGGCGAATTCGGCGGAAGCGTCATGAAGTCGACCAAGGATAGCTCGACAAATTTTCTGCAACTGTATTACGCCGGTGGATCATATATCATTAGTTTCCCGTTGCCGATGGTTTCGATCTATGGCGGTGGCGGATTGGGATATCTCTGGTTGAACAGCCAGCGCACGTACGGTACGCGTCTCGGTGTTGCCACTGTTAATGGACAACTCGTGCAACTCCATGGTATGCTTGGAATAGAATTCTTTGACCCGTCGGGTGTGTCCTTCGCTCTGGAAGGAAGGTACACGAACGCGATAACCGTCTCTCCGACCCGCGCCGATCTAGATTTTACCTTGAAAGGAATTGACGTCGGGATACGAATTGGCGTTCCGATCACTTTCTAAATCGAAACTACTGTCTTAAATTGCCCACAATTGCTCTCGAAGGGAGATTATCATGATTCAACAGAATTCGCTGTTTAAAATCTGCATCGCGTGCATCGTCGCGTTTATGGCCGGATGCACACAAGATTCTTCCACATCGGTTGATCCGGTTCAAACGTCTCATTTGACGTATCAACCGAAAGGCACGATCACAGGCTTGATCAGAAATCGAATAACCAGCGTGCCGGTTGGCGCTGCCGTAATTTCTCTCGGTTACGACGGCACTGTGCAATCAACCACTTCCGACGGAGCGGGAGCCTTTTCATTTGCCAGCGTACCTGTCGGGCAGTATCAAATAGTAAACGGAACGTCCGTTTTATCCGGCACATACACCCTTACGGTATCGCTCACCGATTATAATGCATCACAATCCAACCCCAATAAGAAATATCGAGACTATTATTACACTTCTGTGACCATCAAGTTTACATCGCTTGCGCCGGGTGACTCGCTCGCGGTGAGCAACATGGTTGGAAGCGCACTTCTCGAAATCTCCTATCTCAACACAACCGTAACGGGTCAAGTTGTTGACCAAAACATGCAGCCGGTCGCAAACGCGTCAGTTTTGCTCTACGACGCGACAGTATTTCCAAACGTGGTGATCGGTCAAACGACAACCGGGCTAACCGGCGGGTACCAATTTTCAAACGTTGACAATGGATTAACAATTAACGCAAAGTCTCGAAGCAGCGATGGCTCGCTCGAGGGAACTTTACCCAATTTCACGCTCCCTGCCAATGTTACCACCGACTCGCTGAGATCTCAGGTCACCGCAGAAAGAATCATGCTAACGCCAGCCGATAACGTGAATCCATATGTCATCAGCATTACGCCGGAAAACAATTCCGATGTCTCTACCAATAGTCTTCAAGTTGTATACAAATTCTCCGAGCCAATAAAACAGAAAGCGTACACTCGCATCGATTTACCCCCTGGACACAGCACGATTATTGACGACATTACATTTACGTACGTGGGACTGAAGAAATCCGCGGCGGCGATTACATTTTCAGCGCAGTGGGATGCCACGTTTACACAGTTGACATTGACGCCGGTGGGGATCGTTGGATCGGCAAAGTACAGTGTGAATGCGCAGGTGGCGTTCAATTCCGGGAAGATCACCGACAATGCAAACAATGCGGTTGTCAACAATGCGCTTATCACCGGGGACTTTGATCTCCTGCAATTTACGACAAACGGTGCATCGACGGTACCCGCCGCTCCAACGGTGACACGCAGATTTCTCTCCGGGGTCTTTAACAATCTTGATTTTGTAGGCGGCACCGTCGGGCTGGAATGGAATTTCGACGCTAATGCGCGCAGCTATAACATTTATAAAAGCATTGACGATGGCTCGTTCGAGCTTTTGCAGGCAAATTATTATGGAACACAGTTTTCCGACAACTCAGGATCGCTCGTCATCCCATTGGGAGCGAACAACCCGCTAAAGGCGGGAACTGTTCGCTATATCGTGCGGGCAGAGAGCAAAGACCTTGTTGAAAGTGGATCAAGCAACATTATTACCGTGTCGGACGGTGTGAAACCTCAGCTTCTGACCGGCAGCGCAGCCGGCGCAGGCACGTCGTGGACATACACGCTGCGCTTTTCGGAACCGCTCACGATTTCAACGGCAGAAAGCAATTCAAATTATCTCTTCTCAGGTACTAGCGGCATTACTTTCACGGTCAACAGTGCGAATTATCTCGGCTTTTCGGCCGGCCAGTATGTCGTTCAACTGGGTGTCACGACGAGCGCGACTCCCATTTCGCCATATTTGCTCACCATTGTCAATGTAATAGACCTTAGCGGTTTCGGTATGGATCCGGCATTCAACAGCAGAACATTCTAATCGTCGATGAGAAACGGATAAAAGCTCTGGTAAGATACTTGCCAGAGCTTTTATCTTATAGAAACGTCAAGAGTTTTTTGCGCAGGTGTGATACAAACACGAGCTACCGGCGTGCGACTGACCTCTGCGGCAACTCGCGCAGTGACGTATTAACTAACTGAAGTTACGCAAAAGCAAAAAAAGATTGGTGTCATGCCAGCGAAAGTTCCGAAGGGATCGAGACTGTGTCAAAAGTAATTATTTCCGACGCACGATTTTGAAAATGTATTCCCTGTGGGGGAAAGGTTACAGCAATACAAACAATTCGTGAACGGAGACAATTAAATTGATGAATTTGTGAAAAATATTCCCCACTGAAATTTTTTGA
>JAGVPT010000142.1 GCA_020052095.1 Bacteroidota bacterium
CTGCCGCACCGCATAAGTGGACGGGATAACCCGCCTCCAAATAGGCTGCGGCTCGCTCAGCGATATTTTCTATCAGTGGAGTGACAACAAAATCTTCCCGTGGCTCGAGTCGAAGAGCATCAACATTGCTTTGTCTCATATCTTTCTCCTATTGTTATGAGGTTGTCCTAGAAGTCCCGTTGGGAAGTTGGAGGCTATCCGGTAAATGCCGAAAGAATCGAGACTGTGTCAAAACCGTCATTCCGAACTTGTTTCGGAATCCAAATTTGTGAAAATAGAAAAATTTCAAAGATGCTGAACCAAGTTCAGCATGACGACCCTACTTTTGACACAGACTCAATCGCTTCGAACGGAGGATGATTCTCAGCGCAGGGTCCCGATCTTGATTCAGAATGACATTGACCACTTAAGAGTTTTCGCACAGTCCAAATGTTGTGCGGGAGTTGAATTGCCGGTAGTGGTATACTTTCCTTCTCCTCGGAGGTCACGGACCAGTCCGGGACCGTTCTGTGCTTCTGTCACGGTGTGGACCGTGACAGCCCAAGCAAAATCGGTTTCCGCTGAGGACTACCGGCACTCACTCATATTCACCGAGAAAGTACACACCGTTGACTCTATATACTTTCCGTTCCTTCAGAAGCATTTGCATAACGCCTATCAGAGATCGCCAATTGACTCCCATCTGATTGCCTATGTCCACCAACTTCATGCCCTGAGGATTTTCCCTCAAGATCTTGAGCACCCTTTGCTCTTCAGACAGAATCTTCCCGCCACGTTCCTTGACGGGAGTGACTATCACTCTACTGTTTGCCCTTTTTTTTCGCTCCTTTAGCCTGACGCTCGCCAGGTTCCTCGGGACGACTTCTTTCTCGTCTTGAATGTTTACTTCTACCCAGCCACATATCAGCAGCAGCGCGGACGTCGGCACCAAACTCACCAAGAAAGCTCCGCACCTCCCTTGCCCTCTGTTGTCCCTCGTGTTGAAGTTTCGTTACAAGATCACGCGCGTCAGAGAGTAGCTCGTTCACCAGCACTTTGCGCAGTTCGTTCTCTTTGTCTCGTGACTGATGCATGGAGTTAATCTCCGCCACTAAATTTTCCGTCCATTCGGCATGTGCTCCCATAGCCAAATTCTCCTTTATTTTGTGTAGTGAGATGCTGCATTTTTTTCGAAGTCCAAGCATGCCCCGATTCCGCATGTGCGGAATCGGGGCAAAAACTTGGTTTGATCGAGCCCGATCAATCCCCTGTTCAGGCTGGGGCTGCGGCTGTGGCGGTTAAGCCAATCGCCTCGGCATATTTCAGAAACGTCTCTACCGAGGCCACAACCACCCGGGCCTCAATTGCCAGCAATTCGATGCCGACTAATGAAACCCTCGCCCAGGCATCAATGACGATCCCTTTGTCGAGGATCCGGTCAACGACCTCAGCCAGGCTCGAAGAATCCATGGATTTCTGTACTGTAGCCATAATGTAACCCTCCTATTGGTTTTAAGCCACAGGCCCCCTTTACGGGATGCCGTACACCGGCACTTATGAGCCTATGGCTCAGATGAATGAGATGTGAATTAGACACAGAACCCGTTTCTTTTTCTCCCGTCAACTGAAGGAAGAATGGTCGTGGCTGTGGCTTAGTATAGCAACACGTATGCCAAGCAGACTCACAGCACAACAACTGCGCTGACACAAAGTCATTGGCATTTTTTCTTAAAGTTCTACTTTTGATTGGACTAAGAGAAAAAGGGAACCTAATCCCGTCTCGACAGGAATGAGTTCCCCTTCTTCACTTCTATGGATTTGTCAACTGGCGTAGGAAGGTAACCTTCACTCAGCAGAAGAGGATCCGCCCCGCGTCGCATGACCGATCGAGTCCGACCGAAGCTCGAGATCTCGCCTCGACCACGGCGAGACTGACGAAGCCCTGCCGGACCAGTCCCGCGTCCCCGGGATCCCGGACAGCGGGACAAGCGGGGTCACGTTCTTGAGGGTTGGTCCAAAGGACCAGTTTGGAGAGTCCGAGGTAGTTTGATGACAAATTCTGTCCCTTTCCCCACTTCGCTTCGTATTTGAAATTTTGCACCGTAGGGACTTAGTAATTGATGCATGCTCGATAAGCCCAACCCGGTTCCTGTTGGCTCGTCACCTTTCTGTTCACCTAACCTCGGTTTGCTTGTAAAGAACGGCTCGAACAACTTTGGAATGTTTTCCTCCGGAATACCGCATCCCGTGTCTTTCACAATTATGTAAATCCAGGATTCATCCATTCGAGTAGTAACAGTGAGTTTTTTCACTTGTGAGGCGTGCAGCGCATCGATGGCATTCCTGACAATATTGTTGAAACTCTGTGAGAAATCACTGTAGATGCCTTCTATCAGAAGTGGTGAATCGCAAAAATAGTACTCCTTTTCAATCCGATGCTTGAACCGTGGATCTGCTTCAAGGAAACCCAGTTCAATTCTTACCATTTCGTTCAAATCAAAAAGTCGTTTTTCAGTTTCGGTTTCCTGCCGACCCTTACGGAGAACGTTGGAAACAATCTCATTCATTCTGTTGCATTCAGATAAAATAACTTCAATCTCTTTTGTTTCGCACTCTTTTCTCATAACTTCTGCTGCAAATTGAATTGTGGTCAATGGATTATTCAAATTATGAACGATCCCAGCTGTGAGTTGACCGATCGCAGATAACTTGTGGTTCTGCAGAAGTTCCAATTCAAGTTCTCTTTGTCTTTTTTCGAGTTTCTTGCTCTCGGAAACATCCATCACAACACCAAAAGAGCCAACATAACTATCGTCATCGCTGTAGAGGGGCGCAGCAGATACAATGGTGGAAACCAAATCGCCTGACTTGGGGATGAACTGCAACTCATACTTTTCGGATAACCCCTTCATCCTGTTAATCGTCTTCTCCCGGAGAATTGCCTTATTGGTTTCGTTTAAGAATTCGTAGATGGTGCGGCCGATCAGTTCATCGGATTCGTAGCCCAGAATCTCACACATCTTATCATTCACAAACGTGATTGTCTCGTCTCGATCTGCCACAATCACGCCCTCACCCATTTTTTCCACAAGATAGCGGAGTCTCTTTTCGGATTCTTCTTGTTCATGCATGCGTTGTTTTTGTTTCGTCAGAAGTAAATCAAAGGTTCGAGCCACCTGACCAATCTCATCGTTTGTGTCAATTTGTATCTGCTTGTCTGCACCAAGAAGAATTTCCTTTGCTGTCTCATCCAATAGATGTAAAGGCTTCGTTATCATCCGCGTGAAGAGCAGAGCCATGACAAGTGAAAGGATAATTCGAATGCCCAATGTGAAGATATGAGCATCGATTTTAAAAGTCAGTCTCAGCCAGTCATCACTGAGCTCTATTGGAAAGTAAAGTACAAACGGCAAGACACCGGCGACAAGAAATGCAAGAAGGAGTTTTGCTCTAATAGGAAGGTCTTTAATTGTCCGCAGTATCATTTCTACCATAATGTGAACAGTCGTATCTAATCACGATTCTTGGCTGCCCAGACGAGCCCGCCCGGCTGCGCCGTTCGGACGGGGCGAACTGGATATTTTAGCATGCGAATGCACCCCGCCCACGGCGGGGAACTCTTCCCCGAAACCAAAGACTCCCGGCAGATCCTCCCGACAAGTCAGGATCGGGGCGGGCTGGCATCAGCCTTCGGCGGAGATCCCAAGCTTTTTTAATTTTGCTCGGAGGGTTTTTGGATCCACGTCAAGAAACTCTGCTAACTGGACTCCCCTGAGTTTCTTTTTGTTGATCACCTCGTGGATGATCTTTCGTTCCGCTGACTCCGCTGCCTTTCCACTCAACTCCTTCAAATGTATCCCTTTCTCTATATCGAACCCAAACTCAATTTCCATGCTCGTCTCGTTTCCCCCCACGGCGAAAAGCGGGAGTTGGGCCTTTGCGTAGTCCCTCAGCATGGAGATATCTGATCGTAGATATTCAGGCAGATGAGAGGGAGAAATAATATCCTCCGCGAACAGAGTAGAGTATTTGATCACATTCTCAAGCTCTCGAACATTCCCGGGCCAATGATAGTTTTTCAGAATCGCGATGCAGTCCTCAGAAATTCCAGAAACCGTTGTACCGAACTTTTTATTGTACAGTTTGAGGAAGTGATTCACAAGGGGACGAACATCCCCCACCCTCTCTCTCAAAGGTGGAATTCTGATACTCACCGTGCTTATTCGAAAATAAAGGTCTTCGCGAAACCGTTTCGTTTTGATCATTTCTTTCAGATCGACATTCGTAGCAGCGATCAGTCTGAAGTCTACATCGATGTGCTTTGAGCCTTTTGAGCCTAAGTGGTAGATGCGGCGGTCCTGCAGTACCCGAAGAAGCTTTGCTTGTGCGTTAAGCGAAAGATTGGAAATCTCGTCAAGAAAGAGCGTGCCGCCGTCGGCTGATTCAAACAGCCCAATCTTATTTTCACCCGCGCCTGTAAATGCCCCTTTTTCATAGCCGAAGAATTCGCTCTCGACGAGGGTGTCCGGAAACGAACCGCAGTCCAGCGCCACAAATAGTCCGTCGTTACGCTTGCTCATTTCGTGTATCGCTGTTGCAAAAAGCTCCTTTCCAGTTCCACTCTCCCCCTCTAAAAGTATTGTGACATCGGAGGGAGCGAATTTATTCACCATCTCCCAGACCTTGCTCATTTGTGCACCGTGGCCCACAATCTGCTGACGGGCCGTGAGATCTCGCCACGGCTTTGCTCGAAGGGAGAAGAATTTATTTATTTCTCTTTTGAGTTTCTCATTGTCAATGGGTTTCATCAGAAAGTCCTCAGCGCCGAGTTTCATTGCTCTTACCGCTAAGCCCACGTTTCCATAGGCGGTCATCATGATCACTGGGATATCACCTGTCTTCTTCAACGCTTGCAGTACTTCCATGCCTCCTATCCCGGGCATTTTCAAATCCAACAGTGCTAAGTGCGGCTTTAACTTTTCTGTTTTTTCAAGTCCCTCCACTCCAGACGCCGCAGAAAAAACCTCATAATCTTCCAGCGTGTTCGAAAGACTTCTGGTGAAGTCTTGGTTGTCATCAATGATCAAGATTCGCTTAGACTTATCCATGGTCGCCCCCCTCCACGGGGATCGAGAGAGTAATTGTTGAACCCTTTCCTAAGAAACTTTCCACTTTGATACTGCCAAAGTGTTGTTCAATGATTGTGCGGCAGGTTGATAAACCAAGACCTGAGCCGCTATCTTTGGTCGTATAGAAAGGCTTGAAGACGACGCTCAACTCATCTTCGGGTATCCCAACGCCGGTATCAGCAACTTCTACAACGATTTGGCCCATTTCATAGGATCCTTCAGGCGTTCCGGCCTCATCTTTTTTGAGGAGCCTTGTCCTCACACTGAGCGTACCGCCGTTTGGCATCGCCTCCATAGCATTTTTGAACAAGTTCAAAAACACCTGTTTCATTTGTCTTATATCGATCCAGCATTCTGCAATGTTTTCGAAGAAGTCAGTGGTAATCTTGATGTGTTGGCGAGCCGCTTGTCTGGATACCAAAAGTAAAACCCGCGATATCGCCTTATGAATATCGGCACACCTTAGCTGTCTCTCTCTTGAAGGGGTGAAACTTATCAGGTCTCTCAGCAGCTCGTCCATTGCTTTCAAATTTTCAAGAACGGTATCAATACGTTCCGAGACATCAACTTTCTTCTTCTCAAAGCGCTGCTTGATTTCTTGGAGGATGGCAGTCATGGCACTCAACGGATTGCCAAGTTCGTGGGCTATGCTCGCTGCCAACTGCGCCATGCCTGCCAGCTTCTCTGACTGAATCAACTGCTCCTCCATTCTGATCCGGTCGGTGATATCTTCCAGTATGAGTAAAATGGACGGC
>JAGVPT010000231.1 GCA_020052095.1 Bacteroidota bacterium
GTCAACGCCTCATGGCACATAATCGAAATCTCTCATGCGAAGCTAAAGTATAAAATCAGATTGTTCTTTGCTACTCGATAATCTAAACATATGAGGCACAAAGACACGAAGAAAAAGTACTTGAATCCTGCCCGGTTTTGATGCTTTTGTGTCTCCGTGCCTTCGTGGCAAGACTTATTTTTCATCCCATCTGATCAGAACTTACAATGACAAACGACAGTATGAATTTCCTAATCGAATACTCCAAATTTCTCGACTCATCGGGTCGTCATCTGACGTACTCTGCGATCTCCACGTATCGAAATTTCGGCGCTGAACTGAGCGAGAAGGAGAGAAGGTTTCTCAAAAACCACCTTGCCTTGTGCGATGCCTGTTCTGCGCGGCTCAAGGAGGTCGAGGAAGTTGAGGTGAGCCAGGCGCAGTTGCAACCGAAGGTCGTTTTGCGGATGGTCCCGGCGGTCTATCGCTATTCCATCGCGGCCGCGATAGTTGTTTCCGTTGGAATCGCAACAGCTTTTTATTTGACGAATCGACCGAGTCCCTCGCCCGACCCGCTTTCCGAACGTCAATCACTGATAGCGCAGGAACTGGACCCGGCGAAGCTCGTGCCAAACGAAATGCTTGAAAATTTTGTAGGAAGGGCGTTGCGCTCCGGTTCGGACGTGAGTTTCCTCATACCGGAAGTCGGTGACACACTTGCTGCGCCGTTCACATTCCGGTGGGACGATCAGAAGAGAGGGCGCAGCTACAAACTGACGGTAGTGGATAACAGGAATGCGGAGGTGTGGGACGGCTCTACGACTTTGGGAGAAATCGAGTTCACAACAGATATTGAGCCGGGATTGTACTATGCCAAGTTAGAAGCAGATGGGGCGCTCGTCCGAGTAGCCAAATTCATCCTCATTCGTAGACCTCACTGACCGTACGTACTATCGCCCCGTCAACACAAACGGACTCCACTCCACAGGGTGAGCGTACTTCTTTCCATTGATCATCGAAATCTTCGCTTTGCGGAGCGCGGCAGAATAATCCTGACTCTTTGACGACCCGCCGTTGTGGGATAAGATGTTCCGGTAGAATTCAACCATCAATTCGGCCGCAGATTTATCCGCCACCTGCCACAGTGAAACGAGAAGGTTGCGTGCACCGGCGTACATGAAACCGCGTGTTAGTCCGAGGATCCCCTCGCCTTTAGCGATCGTCCCCAATCCACTTTGACATGCGCTTAGCACAACGAGATCGGCATTCAACCTCAGGGTATAAATCTCACCAGAATACAGCACGCCGTCGTCCGGAGAACCGCTGTCAGGCGCGGCGAAGACTATCCCGGATAATTTCGGTTTTTCCTCATTGATGATGCCGTGTGTGGCAATGTGGATGAAGCGATAGGGCGCCGTGTCCCGCGATTTGATTTCGGATTCGCTGGCCAAGCCATTCAGGAGGACTTTCCCGGGAAGACCGTTGGCATCAAAAAGCCTGAGGATGCTCCTCACCTCATTCTCGGACTCATTCAGCTCTGCGAAATGCTCACCATCAATCGTAATCGAACGCATCACCTGTTTTTCACCTGACTTTTCAATTTTGGATGAACGAAGCACCGCCGTGTAGGCCGTATCCGCGTGCCGCGGCCGGTCGGAGAAGATCGGTGCCATTCCAACGAATGCGTTGATCTGCCCACGATCCTGTTTCCGGTCGTGCTCAATAAGAAGCCGCGCGGAGACGTTGTAGCGAATGTCAAAATCCCGAATCAAATACGGCAGAACTGAAAAGTCAACGGACGACGATGAAGAAGTTTGTTTTGTAAGAAGGGCTTCGAATGGGAGATAATTCAGAATACCATCCGGGATTACATAGAGTTTCCGCACTCCTCTCAGTTCTGTTTTAATCGGAGCGATGAGCTCAGCGAACAATCTGGATCCGAGGTCGAGGTAAGCGGAAACGTCAAGATTCTCGATCGACCGACGAAAATGCCTGACAAGAATGGAGAGAGATGAATGAATCTCCCGGGATTCCAATGTGCATCGATTCTTCGTCACCACGAAAACAGAAACCGTACTGTCACCCACAACATATTCGAGCAACGCAGCCCTGGTGTCCAGGTCTCTCTGTACGTCTGTCAGGGAAACGACCTTAGTGTCGAGCTTCAACGAATGATATTCCGGGTAGCTCTTGTCGAAGACTTCTATTATTGCTTCGTACTTGCGGCGCAGGTCGAAGATGGCGCTTTCCCATGAGTTGATCCTCAAGATATTTGCCTGATTTCTTTTGTCCTTTTCCCTCTGGATCTGAGTTTCATAGTACGCGAGATCGCCTCGCAGCGCTGATTCGCGGCTGAGGAGGCTATCCGGGATGCCGGCAAACCGGCGAGCGTTAGATTCAGAAATGGCATCCCATAATACTCCCGCCTTGCTTCTTTCTGCAAAAGAAAATGCCGCCGAAATGTAATCGTCGTTGTGCGTTACATCAGAGAGCGCATGGGCTACGCGGATGCCCTGTTCATAAACATCGAATGAGGTTTTGCCTAGTTGGATTTTCGATCCTTCGCTGCCAAATCCGCGGCGGATCTTTTCAACAAGCTCCGCGGAGCGTTTGAACGCATCGAGTGATGCTTTCAGATCCGGCAAATGGTGTCTGATTTCGTACCGTCGGCGAAGGAGGTCTCCTTTCCCAGCCAATGAAACAAGCAGGTCTAAGTCTGATGGACTCCTGAGTGTGTCGGGATTCGAATAGACATCGGCATTTCCAAAAGACTCCACAAGCGCGATCATCGCTTTCTGGTAACATTGGAGGGCAGTATCGATGTCTTTTGTCCCGGAATAGACAACAGCAAGCGCGTTATGCGACTGAGCGACCTTCACATTCTTTTCGCCGAGAGTCTCGCGCCGGATGCGTAATGATTTCTCCAGCCAGGATGCGGCGTTTCGGGTATCGCCCAGCTTTCCGTGTGCCTCGCCAATATTGAAGTAACTCTGCGTCACATTCGGATGCTTCTGTCCGAGCTTCTCTTCCCAAATTGTAAGCGCCTCTTCGTACGATTCAAGAGCCCGTTTGTACTCCTTCATGTCTGCATATGTGCGGCCGATGTTGTTCACCACTCCCGCGACGTTCGGATGCCTGGCTCCCAGTTTTTTAACAAAGATGGCTTTAGATTTCTGGCCGAATTCGAGTGCCTTGTCAAATTCACCTTTGCTGCGGTACACCATTGCGATATTGTTGTACCTGATCCCGAACGACGGGTGACCGCTCTCAAGAGTCTCGGTGAGGATGGCGAGAGACTTAAGGTGGTACTCAAGGGAGAGGTCATAATCGCCGAGCCTCATGTAGATAACAGCGATGTTATTATACAATCCGGCGATGTCGGGATGATTTTCTCCAAGCTCCGCGCGGAGAATTTCAAGCGCCTTCATGTAAGGCGAAAGCGCTCCCAGGTAGTCGCCGCGCGCCTGATAAATAATTGCGATCGAATTGTATGAGTTGCTGACCTTCGTCCGTTGTTCTCCCTCGGGTGTGGGGAAGAGGAGTAACGCGCGATGGTTGTATGCGAGCGCGCTGTCAAGATCGCCGCGGTCTGAATAGGTTCCTGCAAAGAGAGAAAAAATTTCCCAGGCGAGATCATCCTCCCTCAAGGAATATTCATGGAGGATATCGAAGGCCTGGCGGGCTTCTGCAAGCGCCGTGTCGTACTTGCCTTGCTGCCTGTAGATCTGGCCGAGTGCGGCGAATCGCATAGCAGCAACGCCGGGTTCTTCTTGCGGCAGTGTCCGTTCTGCTTCCGGTCCCATCCGAAGTGCCTCAAGCGCTTTGTCATAATTGCCCTTCAACTGCAGGCACACTGCTTTTCCGATGAGACAGCGGATCTGGTTGCCGGACATGTGTGCATGTACATACATCGCTCGCGCACTATCAAAGAAAACTATCGCGCTGTCATAGCGTGCCGATCGCTGAAGTGCATCTGCGCGGCTGTACATCATTCGCGCCATGGCGGTATCAGCTGGGGGAAGTCCTTGGCAATTGGCAGTCCAAGAAACAAGCAGCGTAAGGAGCGTAAGTGCGAGGGATGTTAATTTCATTTTCTGGGGGTCTTAGAGTTGTCTTCAACATTAATCGGCTGATTGCATGGCAAAGTAAGCGATTTTTCGAGCCATAGGCAAGCTTATCGCCGCGCAAGTGGTGGGGTCTTTTGAGAAGTGATGCCATGACTCTCGCTATTTCAGAATCAGATATCCTGGAATTGTTCCAGTTTCAAGGGAGAAAGTCATGGCATCACTCGGTTTCTGGACAAAATGCACCACTACGGCCGCGCGAGTGACCAGGAACACTTCCTGTCTTGTCGGCGTGACGACGACTGAAAGTTTTTGGTGCTTTTGCGGACTATTGGAGAAAGGCCACCCCCAAACGTTTGAATTATTTGATCTCTTCACTATTCAAAGGAGTGTATTCCATGCGACTTTATAACCGTTCGAACCTCCAGAAAATTATTCTTCTTGCTTTTTTCTTCATCCCTTCGGTCATGCTGGCGCAGGTCACCGAAGTCTGGTCGGCCCGGTTCAATGGAGCATCCAATACATTCGACGGTGCGAATGCGATGGCGATTGACAAAGCAGGCAATGTTTACGTCACGGGCACCGCCAATCGTGTTGCCAATTCTCCGGATTACTGCACGATCAAGTATAACGCAGGAGGAGACACGGCGTGGGTACGCTACTACAACGGGACCGGCAACAGCGTTGATGCCGCGAGAGCAATCGCCGTAGACAATGCCGGGAACGTGTACGTGACGGGGAGCAGCAGAAGCGGTTCTGCATCCGGAACTGATGATTATTTCACAATTAAGTACAACGCTGCGGGTGACACGATGTGGACTCGCCGATACAATGGTCCCGGCAACAAAGGAGATCAGGCGACAGCAATCGGCATTGACGATTCCAGCAATGTATACGTTACGGGCGGCAGTGACGGCGGAGCATCTGCGCAAGATATTTTCACCATCAAATACAACACCGACGGTGCAATGCAGTGGACACAACGCCAAATGGGATCTACTACGTTCGGTTTCAGCGACTATGGTCTTGCAATGGCGGTCACCGGTTCGGGCGACGTTCATGTTGCCGGATATACAGACGACGTCAACCAGTTTTGGGATTTTGCTACAATAAAATATGATCGGTCGGGAACATTTCTTTGGAAAGGAACTTATCAGGGACCGGTCACGAACGTCTCGGAACAGGCCAATGCCGTTGCAGTCGACGGATCAGGGAATGTCTATATCACAGGAACAAGTGCTGCCAATGCTTCCGTCGATCTGGAGGACATTGTTACGGTAAAATACAATTCGAGCGGAGTTCAACAGTGGCTCAACCGCTATAATGCATCGAGCTATGATATTGGAAATGTTATTACTGTAGGACCTCTGGGGGGAGTCTACGTCGGTGGTTCGTCGAACGGCAGCATGACAACGATCAAGTATAAATCCAACGGTGATACGGCGTGGGTCAGAAGGTACAGCGGCACCGGGCAAAGCGAAGTGTATGCAATCGCAGTGGATGGTTCAGATAATGTTTACGTTGCAGGACGGAGTGCGGGAGCATCGGGTGATTATGATTTCGTGACCATCAAATATAATCCGGCCGGCGATACAGTGTGGACAAAAAAGTATAACGGCCCGGCCAAGTCGGGGGACGAAGCGCACGCCGTTCAGGTGGATGCTTCGGGAAACGTTTACGTCAGCGGCAACAGCACAGGGATCGGCACGAATGGCGATTTCTACACAGTGAAATATTCACAATCAACATCCGGCGTGGAGTCACGCTCTAACGAAATTCCATCGAACTTCCATCTTTTTCAGAATTATCCGAATCCTTTCAATCCGACAACAACCATTACATTTTCCCTCTCCCCTAACCCCTCTCCCACAGGGAGAGGGGAAGGGGTGAGGGTGACATTGAAAGTGTACGACGTTCTCGGACGCGAAGTAGCGACACTTCTTAACGAAAAGCGGCGTGAGGGAGTTCATTCGGTTCAGTTTTCCACCAAAGGCGGATCTGCCTCCGGCGGAGATGCGGCGGAACTTTCTACGGGCGTGTATATCTACACTTTGCGAGCCGGGGGTTTCGTCGCCTCAAAGAAATTATTGCTGATGAAGTAAAATATTATTTTCAAGTTATCCGATTGCTTCCGCCAGAGGCGGACAAGTTGAGCAATCGGATAGCTCCTAAGTACGCAATGATGCCTGATGACCTTCCAATTCGAATATGAACGAAAACACATTTTCGCCGAAAAAAACACTCTCAGCGCGGTCCACATCACATTCATACATAGGAGGTTATATGCGTAGATTCCTTGTTACTTTTTTTATAGTTCTGTCATTTGCGTGTTCTCAGAATGGATTGGCACAACATGCTCTGCAGCATTTAAGCGAGGTCTTGTTTGGTGAAACCGTTATAAAAGTAGCTCGTTCAACAAAACCTCCAACATCTTCCGAATCTTCTGTTATTTTTTCTTTAATGTACACGGAAAAATTTCTTGTTGTGTTCTCAATAATCAAAGATATTAGATTTATCAATACGTTTACCGCTCCAGAAGAGGTGAAAATTGTTTCGGCGGATTTTAAATCTGACGACGTGTCAATAATATTTATTTTGTTCTCCAACGGGAATGTCGTAGAGTTAAATTATGTCGCCGGCGGTTGGCATGAAACATCTCGTGTACCAAACCCCAATACTTTTGCCAATGCACAAAAGATCATTGGCGATGCGGTGTATATCTTAAAGAGTGGGAAAGTCTATGCGAGCCGTGATACGGCAAAAACATGGGCGATCGACACGACAAATATCGGCACTGAATATGTTCAAGATGTAACGGTAGATACGAGTTTTTACGGATGGGTGGCAACCCAAAGCCGCAACCTTTATTACCAGCATCCGGATTCAAATGTATGGCATAAGGACACATCCTTCACGACAACCGGTTTCCCTCAAGCGATCTTCGTTGACAGAAAAGGAAGGATGTTCGTCTCTACCACTGCCTCAGCCAACTATGTGTGGATGTCCACCAACAAGGGTTCAAGTTGGGCAAATACTTCTTCAGGCATCACCGAAACAATCACCTCATTTGGGGATGACGCGTTCGGTAATATTTATGCGGTGGGGATTGGGTCGCGGGCGTATCGACTATCGAATCTCGCCCTTCCCTGGATATCCATTGCCGATTCCATCAACGCACAGGCCTATCTTCCATCGACCGCCAAAATTATAAATTCCATAAGCGGCGATACCACCCTCTATGCGGCGACGAGATATGGAATGTTCCAAAGCACAGACTTTGGCGCGAACTGGGTGCATTCGCCTAATCAACTACAGTCGCAGGCACATATTTTTTACACACCAGTGGTGAAGGGTGGAAACTACTATTTCGTTTCCACCAATCTTGGCATCTATCGCGTTAAGGCTGGAGACACGACGTCGGAAAAAGTATATCCAAAACAAGGATACATCTGGGGCGTAAACGTGTTAATGTCCGACTCTGCAGGAAACGTTTATGCGAATATTCCTTTCAAGACAGGTCCATCAACATCAATTTTCTACACCTTCAAATCGACCGACCAGGGCACTACGTGGGTCCCGGATACAGCCGGTCATGGAGCGTTGGGGATCAATGCTGGAACGCAAACATTTGACTTTTGGGTAGACAGGCAGGGAACACAATATCTGGGAGGTAACGGCAAATTCTATACCAAGAAACCGGGTCAATCCTGGAAGCTTGATACTTTAGGGCTTGGTTTGAAATCCGGTCAATACGTCAAAGCAGTCATCCTTTTATGTTAAAATGCAAGAGTCATAGAGTGTGTAGAGAGGGCACGAACGTAATTCAATCTTTTATCAGCAGACAGGATCAATGCGATGA
>JAGVPT010000037.1 GCA_020052095.1 Bacteroidota bacterium
ACGCTCCGAAGATTACGTTCCAAAGCTACTGAATTAGGTTTCACACTCATGCCCATTGAAGTTCCAGCACTTTCGACGACATGAGTTACTTAGGAGTTAATGAAAATTATCTATCAATATCAGTTTCGCGTTCATTCGTTCCCTGACGAAAAGCGTTTGCTTGCCGTCCGGACTTAGATCGGAAAACGATAGCGCCTCCGTACTTTTCCACGGATAGCGCTTCGCTTTTCCGGTTTCAATCGATAGTACCCACAGCTCGCCGTTTCTTACAAAGGTCATGTTCTTACCGTCAGGAAGCCATGTGAAATTCCCTCCGTCCAGTTTCCCCCGAATCAAACTCTTCACAGGCTTATCGGCCAGTTTAATTGAAAGGCCGGCTATTCCAACATGAGTGTCAATGATCGCAAGCTTCTGACCGTCGGGCGATTGGAGAACAATCGTTGAGTCTTCATACATGCGTTCGTAACTCCCTCCTTGAACCGGAACTCGCCACGAGGTTCGGCCGCTGAGGATGTTTAGTGATGTTCCATCTTTCAACCACTGAATGACTCTGCCGTTGCCGACAACCGTTCGCTGAGTTTGGTCGGTGATGTCGATGATTTCAGTCCTATGAGCAGAGTCGATCTCGATATTAACGTGGACGGCATAGGCGATTTTTCGCCCATCAGGCGACCAGACGAAGTTCTCAATGCCTTCCGCGCCGGTTGTCAACTGGTGACGATTCTGACTCTGACGATCGAGAATGTAGAGATAGCGGAATGGCTTTATCGGGTCGGGGTCGTTCACGAGAAATGCGATTTGTTTTCCATCGGGCGAAAAGGTCGGATCGACAACGGACTGATCATCCGGAGTAATCGGCGTCGCGTTTTGTCCAGCGGCATCTCCGACCATGACCGTACCGAACGAGGCCTGTTGCATATACAGGACCCGCTTCCCGTCCTTTGAGGCTTTGATCGCCAGGTCAGGGCCCGGGCCTTTTGTTATCTGAACTGGTGTTCCGCCTTCAGATGGAATTGCCCAAAGATTTGAAGGACCTTCTCGATTTGATGAATAAAGAACTAATCCATGCGACATCCAATAGACTTCATCGATGTTTTTCTTATCATGTGTGAGTTGTCTTTCTTCTCCTGTTTCGAGATCATGGATAATGATCTCCTCATAGACCCCCGTCGCACCGGCGAAGCTCCGCAGCCACGTGAGAGATTTCCCATCAGGTGACCATCCGACGCTGACACGGCCTCCTCCCACGGAATCTCTCACCACCATGCGCTTACTGCTGCCATCCGCATTCATTAACCAGAGCGAACTTCTTTGCGCAAGATACGCAATCGACGTCCCATCGGGACTCCAACGAGGTGCATTTCCTGCATCGGCAATCTTTCTGCTTGGCCCCCCAAGCGTGGAAATCGTAAATATTTCCATGGGGAATGAGAGTGGACGCCTCGACTTCGATCGCGTATAGACGATCTGGCTTCCATCCGGAGAAATATCCGCGGTAAATTTCCAAAGTGAATCGTTTGTGAGCTTCTTCGGTTCTCCCCCTGATACGTGCATGTAATAGATCTCAGTGACATTATGTGCGTCGGTTGCAGGGAATGCAATCCAATTGCCGTCGGAGGAAAGCCCAGGGTACCAAATTGTGCTAAACGGAAGCTGGAGCGATTTGAATATCATATTCTGAGAAATTTGCGTTGACGGCTTGAAGAATTGCCAGAGGAGAAAAGCAACCATCCCCACGACGATAAGAGCAGACGCGCCGATGATCAATCGACGATAACGGGTTGCCGGTTGCATGTGCGGTTCTTCATACACGGGCACAGACGTCCGTGACGTGCCTGGTACGGGGGTCTTTCGCTCGATGCGTCGCCCTTCTGAATCGCGCTTGAAGTGTTTTAGATCGACCGAAACATCTTTCACTGAATGGTAGCGTTCCTCGCGGTCTTTCTCCAAACACTTCATAATAATTCGTTCCAGTTCCGGCTCGACGTCATGCCTGATATCGGAAATTTTAGGCGGTTCAACATTGATGATCTCGTACATGACCGCGGCCTCATGGCTTCCCTTGAAGGGCATCTGTCCGGTGAGTAATTCATAGATCAAAACGCCGAGGGAAAAAATGTCGGTCCGCTGGTCTGTTTCAACTCCCTGAGCCTGTTCGGGGGACATGTAACCGATTGTCCCGATTGTACTTCCCATCTTCGTCAGTTTAGAGACGCCACGCAGCTTTGCAAGTCCGAAGTCCATAACCTGCACTCTCCCATCCTTCCTCAACATCACATTCTCCGCTTTCACGTCGCGATGAACAATACCTTTCTCATGTGCGGCAGCCAGACCTTCGGCGATTTGAATTCCGATATCAGTGACTTGCCGTATAGAGAGACCTTGCTTTGCTTCACGCAACGTCTTCCCTTCGACATATTCCATGACGATGAACGTCTCTCCCTCGGCTTCATCAATTTCATAGATTACCGCCACGTTGGGATGGTTGAGTGCAGATGCCGCCTGAGCTTCCATGGTAAATCGTTCGCGTTCTTCGCCGTGAACTGAAAGACTCTTTGGAAGAAATTTGACAGCAACCATTCGTTTGAGCTTGAGATCCTCGGCTTTGTAGACGACACCCATCCCGCCCTCGCCAAGCTTTTCAAGAATTTTGTAATGAGAGATGGTCTTTCCCATCATAACGTTGCCTTGAGACGGTTATTTTTCGATTTATTCAAGCTGCAAGCTTCATGATTTCTTTGATCCTTCGATGCGCTCGCTTACTCTGGACGAACGGGCGTATGTTCAGCCTGAGTAAGTGGCGCAGTGTTTTTGCGCCACGCATCTGGCAAAGCCATCCCTTTGGGAGAAGGGCGCGTGCTTATTGAAAGCTTCTCCCCGTAACAACAGTGTAACCGTGTACCTGTACGTCTTCACTTGTCGCAGCCTGCCCGCGGTGAAGATTGTCGAGGTGCATCTTCCACTGAAACAACTCGGAGTAGAGATGCTTTGTCTTTTCGAGTAATTGCGCAAAAAGCCCGCCCTGTTCGTACGCGTCTGCGTCGACCCTGCTCTCCCAAAGCGTAACCGAAGTAGCCTCGTTGTTTCCGGTCTTCGGCGTGGTTAGGTACGCATGGCGGCATCCTTTCGTGGCTCGCAATGCAGGGATAATCTCGCTTTCATAGACACGTTTGTATTCTTCGAGTTTCCCGGGTTTGAGTTTCACGGAAACGATTCGAAGATACATGTTGAAGAGCTTTCCTTTAGGCGCCAATTTCTCTGTGTCGCTTGCCACCGAGACGTTAAATGACGAAACAGTCGGATCATCGGGGATGGGCGCATATTCGAGTGTCATATCCTTGGTAAGTTGGATTCTCCACTCCGATGATTCGGCGAAAAAGGGCTTTGCTCCCTCCATCAGCCGTCCGAATAGTCCGCTTTGCTCATACAAGTCGGCGTTGCTCTGAGAATCCCATAGGGTCATCGATAGAATTTCTTCCGGTTGAAGCGCGTTTTGCATAAGAGAGGCATACAGACAACCGGCGGTCTGTTGCAGCGATGGGAGTATCTCTTCGTTATAGTAGCTCTTCATTCTCTCAAGCCCGTCCGGCTTTAGCTTTGTGTTCACCAATCTCATATACATGGCTTCCTCCTCATGGTGATCTTAAGAGATGGCAGTTCCTTAAGTGATGATACCTCAACGCTTTGCTGCATGGACTATGAGCACGGGTGTATCCGGCGCTACTGTCGTTTCACGACTACAATGGTGACATCGTCCGACTGCGGAGTAGTGCCGGCATATTCCTTTATCGCCGCCACGATTCGCTCGATGATCGCCTCCGGCGCATCATGATGAGAATCGGCAAGAACGGAAGCCAGCCGCTCTTCTCCGAACAGTTCGCCGTTTTTGTTCATTGCTTCTGTAACACCGTCGGAATAAATAACGAGAGTGTCGCCTGGTTCAAGGGAGGTAGATTCTTCTTCATACATGAAATCACCGAGCATCC
Organism: Bacteroidota bacterium; assembly: GCA_020052095.1. Taxonomy (GTDB): domain Bacteria; phylum Bacteroidota; class Ignavibacteria; order UBA10030; family UBA8401; genus JAGVPT01. The sequence continues at coordinate 3,987 of JAGVPT010000037.1, forward strand.
CGAGCGGGATGCCCCCGGCTTTCAAACGCTGGATTTTCTTGTCGGTGGAAATTAGAAAGGGGTGGTCTTGTCCGGCATTCGAAGAGAAGAGATTATTTTTTTGTGAATCCAAAATTGCATAGAACACTGTGGCAAATTTTTCCGGGCTCGTGCTCTGGAAGAGAAGCCGGTTCGACCTTTCAAGACAGATCTTGGGGGATTCAATATTAAGCGTCTGACTGCGAAGCGTCGCCTGCAGGTTCGCCATGAGAAGCGAGGCGGGCAGGCCTTTTCCTGTCACATCTCCCAGGCACACTGCGATGCGATGCTCATCGACGGGAATGAAATCAAAATAATCCCCGCCAACAACTTGTGCCGGTATGGTTCGTCCCGCAATGGTATAGCCCTGAAATTCCGGCGAGCTGTCCGGAAGAAGCTCCATTTGAATTTTTGAAGCAAGCCTTACTTCCTCCTGCATGCGCATTAAGGTCTGCTCCCGCTCGTTGAGCCGGGCATTCTCCACAACCTGAGCCGATTGTGTCGCGATGATGGCAAGCAAGCGCTGGTCGTTGTCGGAAAAACTTTTCTTCTCCTTCTTGTTGTAGATGGTGATAACCCCGCGCAGTTCCGATTTCATCATCATCGGCACGGAGAGAAGGGAATGGACTGATTCATCCCACTGGACTCCACGGAAGCGTTCATCGTGGCGCGGATCGTTGATGACAAGCGGCTTCTTGTTGATATGCATCCATCCGAGCAAGGTCTGACTGAAATGATACTCTTCCTGGTCGCTGGAACTGACCATCGTCCGGACAAGCGTTCTCATCGAATCGTGCCCTTGTTCTTCCACTAACGTGATGACGCCTTGCTCGGCGTTCAGCGCACGAATGGAACGACGTACGATCGTTTGAATGATTTCCTGAGAATTGAGTGAGGCGCCGATGGCGCGTGCGAGGTCGTTGAGAATGGACAACTCTTCGACAGCGCGCTTGAGCCGCTCATTCTCCTCCTGCAAAGAAGACGTGGTAACAGTAATTGGCATTAATCCTGTGTGGCAACAGAAGTTGTTGGAAGCACTCGCACCGAACGAAAATCGACCTAACCTACATTAGGCCACCATGAAGATAGAAAATTGGATCCTTATATGCAAAGAGAGAAGTGCGTTTAACAAGAAGTGCGTTTAACAAGAGAAGTGCGTTTAACAAGAGAAGTGCGTGGTTCGTAGTGCGTAGTTCGTGGTGCGTGGTTCGTAGTCCGAAGTTCGTGGTCCGAAGTCCGTAGTCCGTGATCAATGGTGCGGTGTGATCTATGTACGAAATCAGGACACTTGCGGTTTTGACAATCCCGTGATTATTCTGCGGAGCATTCTATCTGATTCTTCTCCCCTCCGGAGTTGAAATGAGCTGGACACAACCTTCAATTTCTTCTTCTCACTTCTTACTATACACCATTCACTTCTCACTTTCTTACTCCCTACTTCTTACTCCTTACTTCTTACTCCTTGCTCCTTACTCCTTACTCCTTACTTCATACTTCTTACCTCCTTCACCTCACTCTTCATCAAGAACCTCTCGGATTTTTCGTAGCATCTCATTCGGCACATACGGTTTTTGAATAAAATCTCTCGCCCCCGATTTCAGTATTTCTGACTTCTCCACGGGTTCAATGTAGCCGCTCGCAATGATGAACTTAACATCGGGTTTGAGGTGTTTCACTTGCTTAAGAACATCATATCCGTTGAGCTTTGGTAATCCCATGTCGGAAAGGACGAGGGCAATATCGTTTTTACGAAGCATGAACATGCGCACCGCCTCTTCACCGTCGCTGGCCGTTACGACATTGTACCCCTTCCCTTTGAGAACCATCTTTGCCAGACTTCGCAGCATTTCTTCGTCCTCTACAAGGAGAATGGTTTCTGTTCCTCCCTCAGTATCACCAAACATTTCTTTCTTGATTTCAAACGGTTCAAGCTCTTCGAGATTCACCGGAAAGTAAATTGAGAATGTTGTTCCATGGCCCGGCTCGCTTGAGACGTCGATGAATCCCTGATGAATATGGATGATCCCAAATGCGACAGCGAGGCCAAGGCCGGTTCCTTTGCCAGACTCTTTCGTCGTAAAAAAAGGTTCAAAAATACGAGCTCGGGTCGCCTCATCCATTCCTGTACCCGTGTCCGAGAATTCAATGAGAACGTACTGACTGGCCTTGGCTTGGGGAAATCTTGCGTAAATCTTTTCCCCGCTAATGGTCCGCGTTGAAAGACTGAGAGTTCCTCCGTTTGGCATAGCATCGCGCGCGTTGACGCACAAATTGAGGAAAACCTGTTCTATCTGAGTCGAGTCGGCAAGTATTGCCGGAAGTTTGTCTGTCAATTTCATCGACACGGTGACGGTCTTCGGAAATGTTTCTCTCGTCAGCGATACCACTTCTTTTATCAAATCGTTTAACGATATGCGCTGCAGTATCACATCGCTCTTGCGCGCGAACGTCAACAACTGACGAACTAAGGCAGCACCGCGCTGTGCCGCGGTCGTTATCGACTTGATGCTGTCAGCTATTTTGTCCGGTTCAAGTTGCAGCCTTTGGACGAGAGTGGCATGTCCTATGATGATACCGAGGATGTTGTTGAAATCGTGAGCGATCCCGCTCGCGAGCGTTCCTAAGCTTTCCAACTTTTGAGCCTGGATCAGTTGCTGCTCTAGAAGCTGCCGTTTTGAATCGTCAAACATATAACCGGTGAGTTCCACGAGCTCGCCATTGTTGTCGAACTTGCCGACCACATTTTCGATGATCCGCAAGAGAGCGCCGTCTTTTCTCACCATGTGAACTTCGAAATATTCAATTTCCTTTCGGGCTTGGACGTTCCAGAGCAAGAGTCGTCTCTTCTCCGGATCACTATAGAGCGCGCTGATGTTGGTCGCCTTCGCATCCTCAATAGAGTCGAAACCGAACATTCGCACGAATGCGGGATTACATTCTAGGAGTCTGCCATCCGGAGTCGAGACAAAAGCCCCGGAGAGATTCCTTTCGAAGAGACTCTGATATTTTTCTTTTGATTCTTTGAGCGCGACTTCAGCCCGCTTGCGCTCTCTGCGACTTTCCACCTCTGAAAGAGCCCGTTGCGTAGCCGGCACGAGACGAGAGAGTCTTCCTTTCAACACGTAATCAGTCGCACCACGCACCATGCTCTCGATTGCCGCTTCCTCACCCATCGTTCCTGAAACAAAAATAAATGGAATGTCCGGCCATTTTTGGCGCGCGATCTCCAGGGCAGACTTTCCGTCAAACGATGGAAGCGTAAAATCTGAGACAATCAGATCAAATTCGGTCTGCTCGAGCGCATTCACGAATTCGTCCCGAGTTTGAACCACCGTGATGATGCATCCGATATTCGCTTCTTCCAATTTTAGGCGCAGAAGTTGGGCGTCATTCGCATCGTCCTCGAGATGGAGAACCTGAAGTATCCTATTCATCGCGATACTTGTGTGGTTGTTTTGTTACATCTTCTTGACACTCGTCGGCGGCGGTTCATTAACGATCGCCCCAGAGACACCAAGCTCCTTCACTTCAAAATCGACGGTGAACAAGTACTCTAAGAACGTATTAGCTCTGAGAAGCACTGTAACACAGATAGCGCCCGTGGCAACGCAGGTGAAGGGTGGGAGCGAAATGAGCCTTACCCGGGACCATGGATCGGCGGTCAACGTGCCGGACGCAGAGTTTTTTTCGATATCAACCGCCATCGCAGTCGTGCAAATTGACACGTATCTCTTTCGGTGCAGATGTGGGATATCGGCTCTTTAAGATAATCGTTGAATTAGTAAAATGGTTCTTCACAAAAATATTCTCGTTAGCTAGAACAAATAACCCATTTTTTGCGATACGACCGGATAAGAAGTGTGATCATGATTCTATACAGGTCGCACGAAAAAGATCTCGGCGCGTCCGCACATTACCACCTCAATGGATTCTTACTTGGGTCCGCCGTACAAATAGCTACTCCCTATCCGTTTACTTCTCTTTCAATATTAGAAGAAAGAGAAGTCCCAAGAGAATCCCGGCCAACGTGATAAGCAATCCGATGGTCAACATCACTCGGCTGTGTCGATAATAACCGTACGAGATTGAGAGAATGCCGGCGAGAAGAGCGATCGTAGACATCACAATGTCCGCGCCCACTCTCCTTGGCAATCTATTGTGTCTCACGAGCATGTAATTTTCTTTTTGAATTCGCAGCAATGATCTCCACTGCGGGCGGGCTATCGCTTGCAGGAAGAAACGCCAAATTATTACTTCCAGAAAACCCAGGGCTTCGGACCGCTCCTTTTTTTCCATCCCAGAAATCTTGTGTCAATAACCGCTTTGATCCTATAGTAATTCTCCCAAGTGTCTTTTACATGATAGAGGGAGGGCAAGCCCTGGCAAAGCGTGTCTTCATAGTCCGCTAAGTATCTACCGCATTCGATATCATAATAGAATTGAGAAAACGCGTTACCTTCTTCATTCAGCATGCTTTCCGTAAAGCATGCGTCACAGCGCCGGTATACTTCCGGTCCCGTTAATCTTCGCGCCTTGAACGCGTCGATGGTTTCTCGCTCTTCCGCAAGTTCCCCAGCGTACAACTCCGTATCAATGATCCAGCCCAAATACATGCCGGTGTGGACCATCGCCTGCTCTATGGTCTGGTCGGGAGGAAATTGTCCACCGCAATGGTACTTTGCTTTGTCGTAAACGAAGGCTTCTATCGTTTCCATGGAGCGCGTTAGTTCGCAGTTCGTACTGCTTGGTGCTGGGTTCTAAGTTTTGGCTTCTGAGTTCTAGGCTCCGGGTTCTGAGTTATGGGTGTGGGTGCTTAGTTACAGGTCCGGAGTCGTTGCTTAGCGGTTACTGATGATTGGTGATTTGATCATTGCTCATTGGTCATTGATCATTGATCACTGATCATTTTCCCCTCATCGGTCCACCGTCGACTTATCGACTTGAAGCATCTTCGCAACATCGTTTGTTGTGAATAAAAGTTCAGTCATAGTGGAGTCTACCCTGCAAATTCATCCGCGGCAAGTGTTGAATGAACTCCGTAGATTTTTTATCGTTCGGTATGATATCGTACTGAAACGTGAAGCTGAGACAGGATCTCTCCGATAGCCGCACTCTCCACACCCATGCCAAAATTTTGCACAATCCACACGGATGCGATGTTGGTGAGTGCGATGGCGAAAAACATCGTGCCGACCAAGAGAAAATCCTGATTAAAAATAATTCCCGCAACAAAGAAGACCGCAGACAAAATGATGTTCAACCAATGTACTTTTTTCGGATCGTGACTGCCGTTGAAAATATAGACGAGAACGAGGAATGGAATCACCACCGTATGCGTGTATCGTTTTGCCCTCTCTTCCGGATGATAGGCGCCAGAGATCGCCGGTGTCTTTGCAGTGTGTCGTTGGTCATAATCGGTACGTCGAGAAATAGTAGTCGCGGTTTCCATGGTGATCGGCTCCACTAAAATATATGTACGTCGCTTTTGAATATCCTTGCTCGCAGACACAAACACCGATGGCAGACAACGACTCGTTGGGTTGTTCGTGCACTGGCTGACGGGTGACCAGATTGCCTCCATTGTTCCCACGTCGTGCGACGGAGGAACAACGGAAGTAATCTTCTTTACAAAATATTACCCAAGCATGCCCTTCTCCCCCCGTGAAGGGCTTCAGGGGTTCTATCATACAGTCGAGTAGGATAAGATAGTGCGGGGGCACCGGGGTGGCAATACCACGATTCAGGTATTTATGCGAAATAGGTAAAAGTACGTAGGGAAGCTAGACAATGCGGTTTTTTAAGGCTTTTACTACCAATTTCTGACGGTCGTGGATGTCAAGTTTGTGAAAAATGTTCTTAACATGGGTTTCGACAGTGAAGCGGCTAATAAAGAGCTTTTGTGAAATCTCCATATTATTCAACCCCTCCGTGACTAACTTCAGCACTTCCTTCTCTCGCGGTGAGAGGTTGTAGATGTTTTCTTCATCGTCCCACCCGACAAACGACTCCATCATCTTTCTTGTGATCAAGGGGTCCAGCGGCAATCCACCCACTTGCACGCTCTCGATCGCTCTGACGATGTCGTCCGGCGACGAGGTTTTCAATAAATACCCCGAGGCGCCACGCTTCATCGCCGTCCGGATATTTTCATCAAGGTCATATGAAGTAAGCATGATGATATTTGTAGCGGGGGAGAGTTTTCGCAGCGGAGTGATTGCGTCGAGCCCGTTCATCGCGGGCATTTTGATATCTAAGAGGATAACGCTCGGTGGAGAGCTTTCAGTTTCGAGATCGTTGATTACGGCTTTGCATGAATGATAGTACCTCTGACATATCACCGTTGAACTTTTATTCAAATTCGCGGCGAGGACCAGACAAAAATTTCTGTTGTCGTCAATGATCCAAACGGATATTTTTTCAAGAATTTCTTGATCGCGCAATGGCATAATCGTACCTCACTCTGCAACTTCACCCCGCAGAGGATAATTCCCTCTCTTTTGCAGAGGGCAGATATACCTTAAATGTTGTGCCGTGTTTCAATATACTCTCGACAACAATAAAACCGCCATGACTTTTCACAATTCCAAGTACAATCGACAAACCGAGACCCGTTCCCTCTCCCCCCTCTTTGGTCGTAAAGAAGGGCTCGAATATTCTGTCGAGATGATCTTCCGGAATACCTATGCCGGTGTCTGAAACAGTTACAACAGCATAACTGCCAACGTGCCCATCGGGATGATCTTCAAGGTCTTCCTGGCCCAAGGAGCATTGATCGACCGCGACACTCAAGACACCGCCGCGCGCCATCGCATCCCTGGCATTCACGCAGATATTTAGAAACACTTGTTTCAACTGGCTCATATCGCCCATCACGGGGCAATTCGTGAAGTTGAATTCCTCATCGATGGTGATGTCCGGCGGCAATCCTCTTTCCACAATCTCCAGCACCTGAGATAACAAACTGCAGAGCTCCAGTCGCACCCGTTCTCCAATAATTCCTTTACCGTAAGTTAGAATATTTCTGACCAGTTGTAATCCGCTTTCGGCGCTTTCTTCCACTGCGCGAAGGACCGTTAAACTCGTCCGGTCTTTTAATTCTTCCCGTAATAATCCAATCGACATCGCTACCGGTGCGAGGATGTTCTGCAAATCGTGTGCAATGCCGCCAGTCAGCAACGCGATACTTTCCATCTTCTGTGCCTTAATAAACTGGGCTTCCATCCGTTTCTTTCCGGTAATATCCGTGTTGACAACGAGGAAAGTTTTCCGTCCGTTGTTTTTGTGCTGAATAACCCGCCATCGACTGTGAACGAGAATTTCTTTTCCATCTTTTCTCCGGTGGCGATGCTCGCCGCTCCAATCTTGATATTGGAGAAGGTCTTCCAGGAGTAACCGATGCTCTTCTTCTTTACCCCCCTCGTATAGAAGTTCTTGAAGAGCGGTCCCCAGCACTTCTCCTGTAGTCCAACCATATGTCAACTCGGCTCCGCGATTCCAAAATGTGATCCTTCCACTTTCGTCGGTTACAATAATTGCATCTTGCGTTTCATTGAGCAGAGCGGCCTGTTCACTAACCTTTGCTTCGATCAACTTTCGTTTTGTGATGTCGATGATGACCGCATGGGCATACTGGTCGCCTTCGATGACTCTTGCCGAAAAATGGAGCCATATCTCGCTTCCATCGGTTTTTTTCGCCTGAAACTCCTGCTCGGGTACTATGCGGTTTTTCTCGAGCGCACTTCTGATGGAATCGCGTGTCGAAGCCGGCAGTTCCGAGAAGCGCTGTTCACATTCTCTCTCCGAGTTGCAGCCGAACATCGCAAGAAGCGCATGATTCGCCTCACGGATATGCCATGATTCGATTGAAAACTTCATCATGCCTGCAAGTGAGTGGTCAAAGAGCGTTTTATAACGATCGGCACTTCTTGTCACCTCTTCGATGGCTTGTAAGCACAACGGAGATAAACGCAATCGCGAAGACCGCCAGAACAGCGCTGCCGACGCTTACGATCCAAATTATGTCTGTTGCCTGGCTTTGCAAAAGAAACCCCTTGTGAACATCAAGTTGGAAACAATAATTAACGACCAGTTAATGTGCCACGCAATGGAGAAATAGAACATCCCCAATTTCAGGAGCTCATTGCTCAGTCCAAAAATAAGAAGAACGCCCGCGGAGTAGAGTGCATAGCCCGCTGATACCCAAAAGATCGGTTCGTCGATGAGCAATCTATCCGTCTTCTTCATCACATCCAACACGATCAGTATAGACACGATGATGATAAAAATGCGGGATGTAACGGCCATTTCGCTATTCAGCTGGTCCGGAACTGAAAAGTACAAGCTATCGAAAACCCACACGCAGCAGAAGATCAGGGTCAGGAAAAAAAAACTTCGTTTTGTTCTCTTGTCTTCTGTTGCATATGAATAGAGAATTGAGAGAAACAGAGAATCGATGAGAAAATAGTAGTTAATGAGAAAAGAGTTGTTGATGTGTCTCAAGCTCAAAATATATTCGGCGGTAGTCTCTATGCATGACCAAACACAAAGAAGCAGGAACACCTTCATTGGACGTTCCAACCGCTTGAATCGCCAGATTCCTGCAATGGCTGGGATCAAATAGGTCAGCGATGAGATAAAGGCTAACACTGGAGTTTTCATGTATGGGCTACCTATTCACTCACGTCAAGGACGGCAGAATGGCCTTACCACAAAGGCCCTAAGTCACAAAGATGTCCTCAAGAAATCTCCACTTGGAGAGATCGCTGAATAAAATTTCTTCCGTTTCTTGATGCCTTCGTGCCTTTTCACAAAGTGATGCTTTTCCAAAGGAACCCTTTGGATTGGCAGTGGCAATTCGACTTACGCCTTTCGCAACGTCACTTATTCAACTGGTTCGCTGAGCCGCAAAACGGCGGGCATGGAAATACTGCCTCTCCGATCACACCGCTGTCCATGTCATTCCCATTCTGATCAACTCCCACGAGTACCATTGTCGGCGAACCATCATCCAGTGCAGCATAGTAGTAACGGATTCCGACGCATCCCGGTTGAGCGAGAATCTTATCAAAGATACTTCTTGCGAAATGTCCGCCTTTGATTGTTGGTGTGGTAGGATGGTTTTTGAAGTTTTGAATATACTTTGCGGCCTGAGCAAGAGTAACGACATGATTTTCGTTACCTGTATATTGGGCACTCACCGTGTTGACGGAGAGAATTATTGCGGCGGCCAGAACGCAGCCGGCCAAAGCAACGACTACAAGAAAACGAAATTTTGGTGGTATCGCTCTCATGGTGGACCTCTTCTATGATATGATTGAGGATTGGGATCTCAGGTGCTGCCTTTTGACCCCGGTGGGTTAGTGTTCTGGGTATCAACATATTCGAGTAGTCTTAAATATGCAATACCCTGATCTAGGTATTTTCTTGGAAAGATGATCTGCTGATCTGGTGAAATATCTGAGGAAATAGGTGGAAATCGGGTCCGTCAAAAACTGGACCTTGTCGTTGGGGAACGAAAGGCCAATCATATTGAAGCAAGCGATCCGAACAATTCATCCACACAATTCTCGAGACTATACCGGCGCACTGTTTTAGCCCCTGCTTGCTTAAACGCACATTTTCCACTTTGTGTCTGTATTTCCTTCTATCAATAAAAAAGGTAATTACTCAGCCAAAAGAAAACCGTGAAGGCGCAAAGGACACAAAGAATGTATGATTTGAGACATCTGAAAAATTGATTTATTGAGTGGGGTAGGCATTTGGCGAAGCCATCACTTTGTGACCTGCCTGTCGAATATTCTCTAAAAAGTCAGTCCGCCAGAGTTTATCTAATAATTCAGAAGTCTCAACCCTGTTCCCTATCCTTTGCGACCTTTGCGCCTTCGCGGTTTGCTCTTCAGCGTATTCACCGCAAGAGCCGCTGAGCAGTTACAAAAAAAGGAAGATCACGAGGCTTCCATGATCTTCCTGTCTGCTGATTTCTATTCTACAATCACGTTAAGCGAGAGGACCACCATTTACTTTCTGAGACCGGGAAAAATATCGTTGCACTTTTCCCGTCCACTCATCAAGCAATGAATATGCTGTTGGCACAACGACCAGTGTGAGGAAGGTCGAAAATGTTAAGCCGAAGATAATTGTCACTGCGAGTGGCCGCCAAAAATCCGCGCTCTCAGCACCGATGACAAAATGAAACTCGCGCCAATCGAAATCAATGCCCGTTGCCATCGGAAGAACACCCAGCACCGTCGCTGTGGCAGTGAGCAGAACCGGACGCAGACGAATTCTGCCGGCCTCAAGCAGCGCATCGTCGAGCGTCATACCTCCCTCGCGGTGTTTGTGTTTCACAAAATCGAGCAGCACGATGCCGTTACGCACGACAATTCCCGCGAGAGCGACGACACCGACACCCGTCATTATTACGCTTGCCGGTGTTCGCGTCACAACCAACCCCAGCATAACGCCAATAAGCGAGAGGATAACAGAGATCAGGATAACAAACGGTACGATCAGCGAGTTGAACTCCGCCACCATAATCATGAAGACAAGCAACAGAGTAATGATAAACGCTTTGCTAAGAAAGTCCGATGCCTTTTGCTGTTCTTCTTGTGAACCGGTAAGCTTAACACCATATCCTGTTGGAAGGGTGGTTCCAGAAATACGCGCCTTGATCTCGTTGATCACTTCAGACTGCACCCGGCCTTCGACGTCGCCGCTCACGGTGATAACGCGTTTCTGATCTTTGCGCCGGATATCGGTCACCGCCGTCGTGCGCCTGAGATTGGCCACCGACGTGAGTGGAATCGAGAGCAATTGCCCTCGACGGTTCATAAAAGTGATGTGAAGGTTTTCGAGATCGGATGGCGACGTGCGCTGATCTTCTCTGAGCCGAACGCGGATATTGTACTGATCTTCTCCCACGCGGTACTTGGATGCATCGACACCCGCAATCGCCGCGCGCACGGTCATTGCGATTTGGCTGGTGCTCGTGTAAAACATCCCGGCTCTTTCCCTGTCAATCTTGATCTCTACCTCCGGGCGGCCGATGTTGTAGTCATCTTTAAGGTCGACGAGACCATGGATATCTTTTATTTTTTCACGAATAGTTTTGCTTAACGATTCCAACTGGTCGTAGTCCTCGCCCGAGATTTCGATGTTGACGGGCGCACCAACCGGCGGCCCCATTTGCTGTTTTGCAACACGAAGCTCGGCTCCGGCAATTCCGACTGTCGTTTTGCGAATTTCCTCAATAGTCTGGAATGTGCTTTGTCCGCGGAGTTTTTTCTCAAAGAAATTTATTGCAATACGGCCTTTATTGGATGTCCCCTGACCGCCGAAATCGAACGGATCGTCAGAAGTGCCGACGCTGGAAGCCATGAACTCGATGTCGTTCTTGCCAGGGATCGCTGCCAGACGCTCCTCCAGAACGTCCGAAATTCTGTTCGTCACGTCGAGCGATGTACCCGACGGCATTTCGATACTCACGCTCACTTGTGACGGCTCGGTGCTGGGGAAAAAGTCGACACCTTTGTTGAAAACGGCGAACAGGATCATTATGAACAACAATAATCCGAACGAGGCCGCAATCGTCAGCCACTTTCTCTTTAGCGTCCAGCGCAGGGTTCTCACATATTCGCTTTGGAGCCACGGGAATGCGATTTCGTCCACCTTATGATAGAGAATCGTAAACGGGTTGTACTTCTTATACCAGTGCGGGTGCTCGAGGTTCGCTTTTGCTTTTCGAATTTCCCGCTTATAATTGATCCACTGCGCGGACTGCACCGGGCTGATAACGTACGCGACAAACAGTGACGCGGTCAATGTAATGATCAGTGTAATGGGAAAGTACTTCATGAAATCGCCAACGATACCAGGCCAAAACATCAACGGGAGAAACGCGGACAGCGTGGTCACCGTAGAAGTGAGAACTGGAACGAAGACTTCTCCCGCAGCAGCTTTGGCCGCCTGTATGGGAGTTTCGCCGTACTCTTGCTGGTGCCGATAGGTGTTTTCAATGACGACGATCGCATCGTCCACCAGAATGCCGAGCACCAGGACGAGAGAAAAGAGCACGACCATATTCAACGTGATGCCGAGCGTTGCAAGAGCGACAAATCCGACAAACATCGATAACGGAATCGCCGTGGAAATGAGGAGCGAATTCTTAAATCCGAAAAACATAAAGAGCGACATGACAACCAGGAACATACCCGTAATGATGCTGTTCTCCAGCTCCTTCACCATGCGCGTCACAAACTTCGATTGGTCGTTGGAGATGTCGAGCTTGATCCCTTTTGGCAATTCCACTTGCGCATCTTTTACAATTTTCTTCACTTCGTCGGTAATGCGGAGAAGATTTTCTCCCGCACGCTTACGCACTGCAAGAGACACTACTTCAGTTCCGTTCAACCGGGCGTAGGTTTGGCGATCTTCAAAGGAATAGTCCACTTTCGCGACATCGCGCAAGTGGATTGGTTTCCCGTTCTGCATCTTCAAGACTATATCTTCGAGCGGTTTCACTTCTTTGAATTCTCCCGGTATCCGGATGGTAAGATTCTTTTCTTTCGTATCGATGGAGCCGCCGGGAATGGAAAGATTTTCACCGCGAATTGCGTTCGCGACGTCGTCAAAACTGATCTGGTACGCATTCATCCGATAGACGTCAACATTCACTTGCACTTCCGGTTCCAAGCCACCCGAAACATCTGCACTGATTACTCCGGAGATCCCCTCAATCTGGTCGCCCAGGTCGTCGGCAATCTTCTTCAGGCGCGCGAGTCCAACATCGCCGCCGACATTGACATACATAATTGGAAATTCACTAAGGTTAATTTCATTGATGATCGGCTCAAGGATGTCATTTGGAAGTTGCGATCGCGAGGAATTCACTTTGTCCCGCACACGCCGGAGTCCTTCGTCGATGTCGATTCCTGTGTTGAACTCAACGCGAATCGTCGAAAGTCCTTCTTTCGAAACTGAGGTGATTTGCTTGAGGTCCTTCAGCGCTTTTAGTTCGCGCTCGAGCGGCTGCGTGATCAGGCCTTCGATATCCACCGGCGATACTCCGATATAGGGAACTGCCACGATGACGAGGGGAATTTTTACATCGGGCGTCGCCTCTCGTGGAATGCCCGTGTATGATGTCCAGCCGAACACCAAAATCAACACCATTAGCAGGTATACTGCTACTTTGTTGTCAACTGCAATACTCCAGATATTCATATTGATTTCTCCGCCTACTGTGCGACGATGACAGGTGTGCCGTTGACGAGCTTTTGATATCCCGCAACGATGAGCCGATCGCCTGGCTTCAATCCCTCCAGTACTTCGACCATATTTCCCTGACGACCGCCGAGCTTTAGGTTTCGCTCCTCAGCTTTGCCATTGTTTTCAACGTAGACAATCGATCGGTCGCGGTCGACAAGTTGGACTATGTTCTCGCTCACGACGATTGCATTCGATTTTATTTCTCGCAGAAGACGCACTTTCGCGACCATTTCAGGTTTCAGGTTAGTGAGTGGATTGCGTTCGACGATTTCCACCAACAGCGCGCGGTTCGCGGAAGAGACCGTGGAGCCGACAAACGTTACTTTTCCCGACAACGTATCGCCGGGAAGCGCATCGAAGGTAACGATTGCGGGAGCCCCGACTGAAACCGTCCCAGAGAACAACTCGGGCACCTCTGCCTGAATTTTCACGATCGAAAGATTTACCACCCGAGCAATTGGAACTCCGGGAGGAGCAAACTCGCCTTCGTTCGGGAACGTATTGTCCAGCACACCGTTGATCGGACTTCTCAACTGGGTCCGTTCCCAACGAGCTTTCATCAACTCGGCGTTTGCTTTTGCCGCGTCTCTTCCATATTCCAGATTCTTGTACTGCAATTCGCTGATTCCCTGTTGGTCGTACACTCCCTGCTGCTTCTTCAAATTAAGCTCTGCCATTTTTTGCTGTGCCCGAGCGGCATCGTAGCCGGCTTTGATCACTTCATCCTTCAACACGACGATGACCTCCCCTTTCTCAACGTGGGCTCCCTTCTTCACCTTCCATTCTTTTACCACACCACCCTCTTCCGGACTGACGTTGACATCTTCGTAGGCCTTCACAATCCCCGCAACCTGAATCGCATACACAAGTCTGGACGGTTTCAGTGTCTCACAACTTACCGTCACGGGCTGGACCTTGGTCGCTGTGTTCTCCTCACTTTTTTTACCGCAGGACGAGAAGAGGAATGCCGTGACAATCAAACTGAGATTAATGAGAAATTTTGGTGTGCTCTTCATGACAAGTTCCTTCTGAGAATTTGCTAATAGGATGATTCAATTGCATAGCTTGGCAAGCGGCCGAGGAGTTGGTCTAAATCGGCGGACGCGACGAGATAGTCGTACACTGCCTGAATACGATTGACCTTAGCCTGCGTCAGAGCCAGTTGCGCATCGTTGACCTCCAATTGCGTTGCCGCGTTGGCCAGAAACCGCGTCGTCACTATTTTGTACCCACGCTCTGCAGTCTCCACTGTTCTCTGCTGTGCTTCCACACGCTTCCGAGCTTGCTTAAGATTGCCAATAACGGAGTGCACGCCGGTTTTGATAGTTCGTTCAAGATTGATTTTTTGTTCCTCGCTCTTACGTTCCTCCAATTGCGCTTGCTCAACGCGTGCGTATGTCTGCATCCCCTGGAAGAGGTTTAAGGAAAACGACAGCCCGACTTGCGAACTTTTGTAAAAATCGTTCGTGGAAAAATTGAATTCGTTCTTTATCGCCTGATAGGAATACGATCCGAACGCTGCAATCGTCGGGAGGTAACTCGAGCGCTCAGCTTTCACCACGGCTCCGTTGAGCTCAATCTGACGTGTCAATGCGCTAAGATTTGGATTTGATTCGATCACCAATCCTTCTGCGTGTTCGAGCAATGCATCATCAACTGCTGCGAATGCCAGGCTGTCGGCAAGGAGAATCTCTTCATTGGCAATCCCAATCGTATTGCGCAGTGCGTCGAGAGAAAGGTTCAGATTATTTTCGCTCTGGAGAACCGCAGGGCGAAGATTGTCGACTCCTACCGTCGCTCGCAGCTCATCATACTCCGACACGATGCCTTGCTTTCTCATCAACTGGACGTTTTTGAAATTATCCTCGGCATTACGAAGACTCGAGCGCATCATCTCCAGCGCTTCGCGCGCAAGAAGTGCACCGTAGTAGACTTTGCGCACTTTCGTCACGGTTTCCACCTCCTTCGCCTGATACAGATCGCGGGCGAGAAGAGAATACACATGCGCCGCACCGACACCGATGAAGACGGCGCCATTAAAAAGTATTTGCTTTACATTTATCGATGCGCCCGCCGTGAAGCCGGGGGTGAATGAGCCCTGCATTAGAACCAACTGACCGGTTGCTTTTGGTGGATGAACAGTAGAGTCCAGTATTTTTGCCAGGGGATAAACAAGGTAATCGGGAAAATAGCTGACCGGTTTATCAGCAAAATGCACGTACTGGCTCGACAAATCTACCGATGGCATTGCATTTCCCCACGCCTCCATCACTCTGGCATCGGATCGTTTTACCTCGAGCCTCGCACTAGTGAGATCGGGATTACGTTTTAGGGCAAGGCGAATGGCATCTTCAAGACCCAACTTGCGCCCGGGTAGGTCTTGCGAAAAAGCGGGCGCCATGTCCAGAAAAAATATTGCTAAAAGTATTGCGGGAAATATTAGTCGGATTTGATTCATACGCTCCTCACGCGGAAATATCCTGATCAGAGATGTAGGGATGACAATGACCTTGTAGCATAGAACAGCGTCCAGAACTACGCACCGAATTGAATAGCGAGAATAGGAAGAACTGACGAGACCATGACGGCGAAGAAAATCATTTTCTCGTCAATTCTCTTTGCAGTAGAACGGCAGTGAGGCCCCAATCCTTGCAGTTCGCGAAAAGCTCCACACCTCTTTTTGGGAAAAGCTGATCGCGGAGGTATAAAGTTTGAAAGAAGCGGACCATCTGAGATAAGCCAGAATATTTCAAAAACAATCTGGAATAATCGTTGTCAAGTTTTAAAGGAGTCTTCACTGCTATTCTACACAATCAGAGTTAAAAGGGAACATAGGATATATGCTCCACGATTTAAGAGTTTATTGGAACTTTTTTCTTTTTGGGGAGATTGTATCTCGTCCCCAATCTTCAACGATATTGACTCTTACGGATTAATATAAGAAAATGTTGCCAAATAATCTAAGAAAAGTGCTGCCGATGTTTGTAGACGAACAAGGGTGGATTTTATTGTTTGAAAAATCAAGAATGCACCACTACCAGAAAAGGGTGTGAGGAGTGTTCAGCGGAGCGCCAGACAGTTTTGAAAACCCCCGATTTACTGAATGGCCGAATTACTGATTTGATAATGGTTTATCCTGCTTCTTCCTGCTTCTCTTTTCCCGTATCGCTCGCCCGAGCGTTGTTTGGAATTCTCGACAGTCTTACCTCCGTTGTGTAAACTCCCGCAAAATCGTGCGAAGACTTGGCTCGCCGATTTCCTCCAACTCGTACGTCACTCGTAGTGCAGGCTTTTTGATCTTTATAATACGATTCAGGTCAATAGGCGTTCCGATGATTACGACATCGCATGGAACTTTGTTGATTGTCGTTTCAAGATCTCGTATTTGTCTGTCGCTGTATCCCATTGCGGGAAGGAGAACGCCGATATTCGGGTATGATTCAAATGTTTTCTTTATCTCACCCGTAGCGTACGGTCGCGGCTCGATAATCTCCGACGCACCAAATTTCTCAGCCGCAACGGTCCCCGCGCCGAATCTCATCTCGCCATGAGTCAGCGTGGGTCCGTCTTCAATCACAAGAACCCTTTTCCCAGTAATCATCTCGCTGTGCTCGAGCTTGATCGGCGATGCCGCATCGACAATCTTTGCCCTTGTGTTGACGCTTCGAATATTCTCCCGAAGTGTGACTACCGACTCGGGTGTTGCGGAATCGATTTTGTTGATGATGACCACATCAGCCATACGGAGATTCGCTTCGCTTGGATAATATCTCAATTCGTCACCGACGCGGAGGGGATCTGCTACAACGATATGGACATCGGGTTTGTAAAATGGCAGATCGTTATTCCCGCCGTCCCAGATGATGATGTCGGCGTCGTTCTCCGCCTGCCGCAGAATTGCTTCATAGTCCACTCCGGCGTATATGATCGTTCCGCCTACAATATGGGGTTCGTACTCCTCCATTTCCTCGATTGTACAATTGTGTTTTTTTAGGTCGGCAACGGTGGCAAATCTCTGCACTTTTTGTTTCTCGAGATCGCCGTACGGCATCGGATGGCGAACCGCTGCAACGCGGAATCCGAATTCGTGCAAGAGCTTTGATACCTTTCGACATGTTTGACTTTTGCCGCTCCCGGTTCTCACCGCGCACACTGAAATGACCGGCTTGTTGCTCTTGATCATCGTGTTGTGCGCGCTGAGAATCTTAAAATCCGCTCCGGCTGTTGTTACACGCGCGCCGAGGCTCATCACATGGTGGTAGGTCACGTCGCTGTAGGAGAAGATAACTTCGTCCACATGATGCGTGCGGATGAGCTGTTCAAGATCTTTTTCTTCATAGATGGGAATGCCTTTTGGGTAAAACTTTCCCGCTAACGCCGCAGGGTATTTCCTTCCGGCAATATTCGGAATTTGTGCAGCGGTGAACGCAATAACGTTGTTCATTTCGTTATCGCGATAGAGCATGTTGAAATTGTGAAAGTCCCTTCCCGCCGCTCCGACAATAATTGTGTTTATGCGTTTACTGACAGCCATACAGTGCTCCTTCGAGAATAAGTGCGCTCACCGATTAGTTGAGCGAGTGAAAAACTTTCTTGACCCGTCCGCATGCCCAATCAATTTCCTTTTTGGTAATGATAAGCGGCGGGGCGAATCGAATGACGGTGTCGTGCGTTTCTTTACACAGAATCCCTTCCTCCATCAGACTTTCACAATAGGGCCGCGCCTCCCTGTCGAGGACGACGCCGATCCACAAACCTCTTCCACGCACTTCTTTGACGTGCGCGCCTTTCATTGCGCAAAGCTTGGCTTTGAAATAATTGCCGAGCGTGAACGATCGTTCGACGAGCTTTTCCTTCACCAGAACTTTCAGCGCTGCACACGCCACGGCTGCGCCTAGCGGATTGCCGCCGAAGGTCGAGCCGTGGTCGCCCGGTGTGAATACGCCGAGGATCTCCTTGCTCGACAGCACGGCAGAGACTGGGTAGAATCCGCCCGCAAGCGCTTTGCCGATGATGACCATGTCGGGGCGGATATTTTCATACTCATAGGCGAACAGTTTTCCGCTCCGCCCCAAGCCGGATTGAATCTCATCGACGATCAACAAGACATTGTTTTCTTTGCACAGCCGTGCGGCCTCGCGCAAATATCCCTCCGGGGGAATGATGATCCCCGCTTCGCCTTGGATGGGTTCGACAAGAAACGCCGCGGTATTCGCGTTGATTGCTCTTTTCAATGCCCCGGCATCGCCGTATTGCACAATCGGAAATCCGGGCGTGAACGGACCGAATCCGCTCCGGTACTGCGCTTCGGTCGAGAAACTCACGGCCGTTGTCGTTCGCCCGTGAAAATTATCTGTTGCACAAATTATTTCTGCGCTGTTTTCAGGAATTCCTTTCACCGTGTATCCCCACTTTCGCGCAGCCTTGACGGCGGTTTCGACGGCCTCGACCCCCGTGTTCATGGGGAGCGACATTTCATATCCAGTAAGGTCGTGCAAAATTTTGTACAGTTGTGGGAGCTGATCGTTGCGAAATGCACGGCTCGTCAGCGTGACTCTTTTAGCCTGATCGACAAACGCTTTGAGTATCGCAGGATGACAATGACCTTGATTGACGGCCGAGTACGCGGCAAGGCAATCGAGATATTTCTTTCCCTCCACATCTGTTACCCAAACGCCTTTTGCTCTTCGAACGACAATATCGAGAGGACGGTAATTGTGGGCGCCGTATCGTTCTTCAAGTGAGATGTAGTCGTGAGTCTTCATAGAGATAGTTCCGTGGTCTTCATGAGAGAATAAGAAGGTACAAAGAGTACGGTAGAGCTACCGCGGGGAACAACGATGTGGACGACAGCTTAGATTGAGGTAATACTCGAGGAGCGCCGTGTCAAACTGGGCGGGGCTTGGCTTAATGGCGATAAACGTATGTCTGGCAGAGTCACTCATTTTCAAATAGAAGCGTAAGTAAAGCCATACGAACGAACAGACCATTGCGTGATTGACTAAAATACACAGCGCGCGGGTCGTTGTCAACTGCCGGATCAATTTCCACCGATCGGGGGAGCGGATGCATGATAATTGCGTTGGATTTCATCTTTTTCAGCGTGTCAACATTGATATTATATGTCGACAAATCGATGTCACGGCGCTGCAGCCGTTCGCGGTCAATATGGGTCCGATACACGACATCGACCTGTGAAAGAATTTTTTCCAGGCTTTCACCTAATTCATATTCGACGCGATGGTGATCTAAATACGAAAGAATATCCGGCTTGATCTGCAGGCCTGGCGGCGCAATGAAGTACAACTTGACGCGTTCGAACTTGCTAAGCAAGTATGCCAGCGAACGTGCAGTACGGCCGTTGTCCAATGCTCCGATCAGTGCGACGGATAAACCGTTCAATGCCTTGCATTCCTTGTAGATAGTATAGAGGTCGAGAAGCGCCTGCGTTGGATGTTGGCCGCCTGCCCCTTCGCCCGCATTGATCACGGGAACGCCTGATACTTGGGCAGCGCGTTTCGCGGCGCCTTCTTCTGTGTGGCGAAGAACGATAACATCGCTGCAGTTTGATATAATTCGAATCGTATCCTCAAGATGTTCGCCACGGACCTCCGACGAGAATTCATTTGCCCGTTCTGTCGTGATGACTTTCCCGCCCAACCGATGCATCGAAGCTTCAAAGGAAAAACGCGTCCGCGTCGACGGCTTGTAGAACAACGTCGCCATGATCTTATCTTCATAGTCGCGTGTGCCGCCGCGCGCAACTACTTTTTCCATCTGCCGCGTACGTTCGAACAATTCCATCAACAGCGGGACGGTGAATTGCTGCGATTCAATAATGTGTTTCAATTGCATTGTCTGCTCCGTAGTTCATGTTACGGGAAAATATGCGTGCCGGTCTTTCCATCGACCGCATCGAGAAGGCATTCGAACGAAGTAATGATCGCTTCTTTTCCCCCTTTTTTCAAAAACCGAATCGCCGATTCTACTTTCGGTCCCATGCTGCCCGCTGCGAATTGTTTCTCCGCAACTAGTCTTTCCATCTCCTCCACAGTTGCCTTCTCCACCGGACGCTGTGTTGGCTTCTTGAAGTCAAGATAGACTTGTCTCACATCGGTGCTGATGATGAAAAGATCACTGCCAAGCCCTGAAGCGAGCAGGGCTGACGCCCGGTCCTTATCGATAACCGCTTCTCGGCCAAGAACAAGATAATGGTCTTTTTCGATAACGGGAATTCCGCCGCCGCCGACGGCGATAACAATCATCCCGAGATCTAAAATCTTTCGGATGATGTCTTGTTCAAACACTTCCACCGGTTCGGGCGAAGCAACGACGCGCCGATAGCCTCGCGCAGAATCTTCGACGATATTCCAGGCGAGTGTCCGTTGTTTTTCCTCGGCGACTGCTTTTGAATAAAACGGCCCGATTGGTTTTGTCGGATGTGTAAATGCCGGATCGTTCTCGTCAACGCGGACTTGCGTCAACACGGTCATAACCGGAGTGAAAAGACCAATCTGGCGCAGCTCATATTCCATCGCTCGCTGGATTATATAGCCGATCTCACTTTGCGTTGTTGCAACGCAGACATCGAGCGGATGGGTGTAGACTTCTCCCGCAGCTCGCTCGGACCGTAGAAGCGCAGCGCCGACTTGTGGACCGTTGCCGTGCGTAATAATCAACCTCCAACCGCGGGCCACCAATTGAACGATGCTTTTCGCCGTTGCGTGTGCGTTGGCAAGCTGCTCGTCAATGGTTCCGCGTTCTCCTGCGCGGATAAGAGAATTCCCGCCAATGGCTATAAGTGCTGTTTTGGACATCCCTTCTGTTCCACTAATTCTGAAGTCTTAAGTCCTGGGTCCAAAGTCTCAGCTGTCAAATGAAGATAA
Organism: Bacteroidota bacterium; assembly: GCA_020052095.1. Taxonomy (GTDB): domain Bacteria; phylum Bacteroidota; class Ignavibacteria; order UBA10030; family UBA8401; genus JAGVPT01. Next base: position 25,157 of record JAGVPT010000037.1, read on the forward strand.
CCTTTTACCTAAGACTCTGTGTTTTCATTTTTTACTGTGTGTCACTGATAACTGACTACCGTCTACTTCATCAACTGATACATGATCGCTTTCTGTGCATGCAGTCGGTTCTCCGCTTCGTCGAACACAACTGATTGCGGCGAGTCTATCACTTCATCGGTCACTTCGTCGCCACGGTGGGCAGGCAGGCAATGCATGAAAATAGCATCCTTTTTCGCTTTAGACATCAATCGTCCGTTCACTTGATATGGAAGGAAAATTTTCTTTCGCGCTTCAGCCTCGGCTTCCTGGCCCATTGAAGCCCACACGTCCGTATAGACAACGTCTGCGTTTCTAACGCCCTCAACCGGATCTTGGATAACCTCAATTCGCGCGCCCGTAGCTTTCGCATCTCCGATCGCTTGTTGTGTCGCAGATGGATTCGGTTCGTAACCCGGTGGGCATGCAATCGTAACACTCACTCCAAGCCGCGCGCCCGCAAACATCAAGGAGTGCGCAACGTTGTTCCCGTCTCCCACATAACAGAGTTTTAAACCTTTGAGCTTTTTTTTCTTCTCTTGGATCGTTAAATAGTCCGCCATCGCTTGACATGGGTGGGAGTAATCTGTAAGGCCGTTAATTATGGGAATCGAAGCATGCTTCGCCATGTCAATAACAATCTGATGCGCGAACGTGCGGATCATGATCGCCTGCACCATTCGTTCGAGGTTCTTTGCGACGTCGTGCACCGACTCTCGCTTTCCCAGGCTGATTTCTGCCGGGGAGAGATACAGCGAGAATCCGCCGAGCTGCTGGATTCCAACATCAAATGATGTGCGCGTGCGTAGTGACGGTTTTTCAAAAATAAGAGCGAGGGTTTTCCCCTGTAGCGCTTTGGCAAATTTCCTTCGATTGGCTTTCATTTTTCGCGCCAGTGAGAATGTCTCAAGAATTTCTTTTGTGCTCATGTCGCGAACGGAGAGAAAATCGTGTGCTTTCACAAGACTACTCCTGATTATGCGTTATCAAAAAGTTCAGTGTTTTACTGCAACTACTCAGCCACAAAGTCACAAAGACACGAAGGAAATCACAGACAGATTAAAATTAATCTGAAAGCTAAGTCGGTTACCGGTCAATTTCAGATGACTGAGGGGTTGAGCCTTCCACACAGGGTTTACCTCATCAAGTGCTTTGAGTTCACAGCTAACAAGATCATCAGCCAATTTTCTTTGTGCCTTAGTGGCTGCGTAATTACGTTTTACTTCATCAATACCAACTTCTTCGTCTCCGCAAACTGGCCCGCCTGAAGACGGTAGAGGTAAACGCCGCTCGGCAGGTTGCCTGCATCCCATTGCACCGTGTATCGCCCCGGGTTCATCTCGCCATTTACTAAAATCGCGATCTCTTTTCCCAGAATATCATACAGCTTCAACGTTACAAATCGTAAATCGGCAATCGTAAATCGAAAATGCGTCGTCGGAATGAATCTCCTCGACGCAAGCGTCGAGGTATCTTGGTTGAATAAAAAATCCGATCGTACTTTATGACCCCGATACAAGCATCGAGGAATTCTTTAGATTAAATGGATTCGGATAATTTTGCTCGAGCTCGAAGCGAACCGCGGCGAGATCCTCACGTCGGATTCCTGTCACTTCAACAGTGGTCGCTACCTTGAGCACGATGTTATTGTTCGGGTCAAACACAGCGGCTGTTGGCGTCCGGGTAAATGTGAAGCTGTACTGCTGACTAATCGCTGTATTCATCACCCTCACGGTTGTATCGGGACCATTGACAAATGTAAATCGTATTTCAACCGGCATCGTAAACAGGGGTGGGCTCTTCTGCGTCTGCTGAATCGTGAAATTCACCTTTTTTGCGGACGTATCAATCGAGTAAGTATTCTGGTAGACAGGGTGGTTCGGCTTTTTTAACCATTCGTCGAAAAACCAACTCAGGTTCTGGCCCGAAACGGTACTGATCTTCTGGATGAAATCATCGGTAACAGAATTCTGCAGCCGGAAATTTGAATCGGTGGCGTACCCTTTTATCGACGCGAAGAAAAGAGAATCGCCGAGAACGTAACGGAGCATATGAAGTACGCATGCGCCTTTGTAGTAGGTGATTGCAGTATTGAACATTGTGTTGATAGACGGCGTTGTTACTGCCCATTGCGGATCGTAAATTGGCCAGCCGGGATTATTTCCAAGATAGCCACCGGCATCATTATTAATGTCACTCTTGTACGATGCATACCCGCTGGTGTACTCGAACCACAGCGCCTCGCAGTACGTTGCAAAGCCTTCGTTCAACCAAACATCCGCCCATGTCCCGGGACTGATCATATCGCCAAACCATTGATGCGCGAACTCGTGGGATACAAGATTTTCGTTCCAGCCGTTGTATTGTAAGCTAGTCAAGGTTTGATTCTCCATTCCACCCCAATTGAACCCGCTGCCGGATGCCATGGTCGCAAATCCATTCTTTTCAAACGGATGTTCGCCAAAGAGGGCTGAGTAGCGGCTCGTCATCGGAAGAATTTTCGTTTTGATATTATTGAGGGACACGATTGATTCTCCTGTGTTCCAATAGAACACGATCGGGATGCTGTCGCTCGGATTGGAAGGTCTCGGCCAATAGACGATATCCAAATTATACCCCACCTTTGCGGAAATCACCATGAGGTATGTTGCGATTGGGTCGCGGCTTACCCAATGATAGTAACAACTTGTGTCGGCTCTCAGGGAATCGACAAGCTTGCCGTTTGAGCCGAGTTTGACGCTGGCCGGAGCTTTCGCCGTGAGGTCGAGCGTCGCTTTGTCGGAGGGGCGGTCCCAACATGGGAACCACCTGCGGGCGCCTTCAGGCTCGCAATCGGTGAACACCATACCGCCGCTTGCATAAAATGCACCATCGGCAATGTCTTTATGACGGTAGTATATTTTCACGCGAACCGTGTCGTTGGGTTTGTATGTAGTATCCAAACCGATGGTGAGAATATCGCTCGAGAGAGAGAGCGTCTTGCCCGCAAGGGCAACAGAATCGATCACCAAAGAAAAGGGGGAGGCGTTCAATTGAATTGAGTTGAGCGTTGAATCGACCCTGAACGTAATAGTGTTCGTCGCCGTAAACGATTTCGGATAGGGGGGTAGAAAATTGTTATAGATATTTAGATAGAGTGCGTAGTTCAAAACGTCAAATGAATGGTGGGGCGAGTTAGGGGACGCCGATTCCTTCATCAACATCTCGAATTGCTTTAAGCGCTTCGAAGAGCAATACTCGGCCCCTTTCAGAGGACGCTCTTGCGAAATGGATAGGCTCCCACTAAGTAGTACCGCGAAACCTACAAGCACGATTTTGTTTGTCATCGTCGGACCTCTTCTCCGGAAAAAGTCAAAAATACCTTTGCGCTATATCAAATATAGTAAAATATTTTCTTTGTGTCTCAGCGTCTGGCAGTGGTACGTCATGGCGAGATGTAGGACATCTTGGTAATTGACCTGGAAAAACTTTTCACATAGCTACGATTTCTTGAGCAAGATGTCCTACATCTTCTTGAAAGAGGCAAAGTGTGCCACTACCTAACGTCTGCTCCAGGTTCACTTCCCATTGTTGTTCTCAACCGCGGGCTTTTCTGCCTCTTTGGCGTTGTAATCCAATTCAGATCCATACAGACTATGGGGAATGAGATACACGACGAGTGTAATAATCGCCGCCAACAACACCCATGCTTTCGAACGATGAGAATTTCTAAGAGCAATACCCGTAACTACCCACGCAAGCAGTGCAACTGCAGTTTTGTTGTCCGTCAAATCTGTGCCCACGGGCCAGCCCGTCCACAACGCATCGAACGCAAATAACTGTACTATTGGACCGAGAATCAATCCTCCCGCAAACAAAAATCCTATCGTCCAAAAGATAAGTTTCTTGAACTTCTGCTCCCTGCTGAAATACTCCAACCCTGTTCGCGCCGAAAGGAACATCGCTCCGAACATGGCTATGATGTGAGGTATCAATACGGAGAGAGGAACATCCCCTTTGAATCGAATTGCCACCGGTTCATCATGCGGAACAGAGACGGTTCGTTCGTTATGGTACAGCGCGATCCGGTACAGCAGCTTTCCGGCCGGGGGCTGATGCGGCAGTTCTGCCGATAGAATACCATTGCCATATCTCATCGGCGCTAGCGTCCATTCATCGTTCGTCGTGTATTTTTTCCATTCCACGGCGCCGTGAATCGAAGAATCGTTCGTCTGTATTTTTATGACTGCGTTCGTTTCTCCGCCATGACTCCGATCCAATCTGAAAAGAAGTTCTTTGCCGCCGACATTGACTCTTCCTGAAAGCGGGTACGTCGGTCCGGTTATGCGTTGGTAGTACGCAGTAGCGCATGTCAGAAGAAATGCGAGCAGCCACAATACCGTGGATTGTCTCATGATGTTATTTTTAACGTGGTCTAATACTTAGAGAGCAATTGCTTGTTCGTCGGAAATTGTTTGACAAGCTTGAGAACGGCGAGCATTGCTTCTCGAGGAGGCATTCTGGCAATAGAACGTCGAAGCGCCTGATGTGCTGTGACCGCTGGACCGAACAAGAGTTCTTCCTTCCGCGTCCCGGAGTTGACGAGGTCAATTGCAGGAAAAATTCGCTCGTTCGCCATGTCACGATCAAGCACGAGTTCCATATTCCCCGTTCCTTTGAACTCCTGAAATATTAATTCATCCATCCGCGAGTTGGTATCGATCAGGGCCGTTGCGATGATGGTGAGAGACCCGCTATGTTCGCAGTTGCGCGCCGCTCCGAAGATTCGCTTTGGAATCTCGAGTGCGCGTGCGTCGACCCCGCCAGACATTGTGCGCCCGCTGCTTTGCTGGTGGATGTTGAATGCCCGGCCAAGGCGCGTCAGAGAATCGAGCAGGAGCACAACATCTTTCCCTGTTTCCACTTTGCGCTTTGCATATTCGAGTACCAATTGCGCGAGCCGGACGTGGCTTCCGCGTTCGCTATCGCTCGAACTGGCGAACACCTCGCCCGAAATTGAGCGGCGCATGTCGGTCACTTCTTCAGGGCGTTCGTCGATCAGGAGAACGAGAAGGTCGATCTCCGGATTGTTCACGCTGACAGCATGAGCGAGCTGCTGCATGAGCATTGTCTTGCCGGCTTTCGGTGGGGAGACGATGAGCGCGCGTTGTCCTTTGCCAACAGGACAAAACAGATCGACGATGCGCATGGAGACATTGCTTTTCTCCCCCTCGAGGCGAATGATCTCGTTCGGAGATACGACATCATAGGACGAAAACTCCTTCAGTGCTTTCCACTCTGCTGGGGTCAACGTGTTAATACGCTCTATTGTCGCCGCTTGTGGGCCTCCCTTCGGCGTCGCTTCGGCACTTCCTTCAAGGAAGACGCCGGTGCGCAATGCATAACTCTTGATGAGGGAAGCCGGTACGTGGGCGTCCTTCTCACTATGGCTAATGCCGTGAGAGAGGGTGCGGACATATCCGCTTTGCCGAGGATCTACCTCGAGTATGCCGGAGAAGGGGATGGACATTTTGTACCAGTCTAAATTCTGTGGAGTGGGCTCGCGGAGTTACCCCAGTTTTTCTCAAATCGTTGTTGGTGCGATGTTGCAGGCGTGTTAACGAACGCAAGAGTCTATGTGAGAGTCGCCCGGATCATGACTAACTCATGTTACGCAAAACACCAATATTATTGCCACGTAGTCACAAAGTCACTAAGAAGAACAACCTTTTTTATTAATGGACCTTACAAAATGAAGCTTTCCTTAAAAAGTTTTTGTGTCTCGTGCCTTAGTGCCTTGGTGGCAAGGTTTTTAAACTCTGCGTAACATCAGTGACTAATTGAAAATACAAAACAATTCTGTATGAACCAAGGCAAAAAGTTCCTGGCTCGACAAAGGGGGGTAGTTATTTTATCTGTTGCTCATTGTTCATTGTTCATTTTTATTCTCCAACCATCTACAACGGTATTTCCGTTCCCGCGGAGACTGCAAAGCAATGCAGCGCAGCATGGTGGTCGTCGATGGTATTCTTACAGGTTTCCACGATTCCATCCAGTGCTGCATCAGTTCTATCCTGGTTGTGATGAAACAAGCCGAATTGGCGCACATGTGCTTCCATTGCCAATCGTAATGAGTCCTCAAACGTAGAATGTCCCCATCCTTTTGTCGCGCGATACTCTTCACGAGTGTACTCGGAATCGTGGATAAGCAGATCAGCGTTAGCGGAGAATTCAAGGTATTCCGGGTAGTCACGTCCGCCGGGATGTTTGTAGGTGAGTTCATTGTCGGTCAGGAAGACGAAGCTTTTTCCCTCCTCCACAAATTTATAACCAATTCCTTGGTTGGGATGACTGAGAAGGATAGGCGTTACTGTAACAGGTCCGATGGTGAATTGTTCGGTACATGCCCCGTAGTAGGAAATTGTAGCGTGCACATCTTTGAGATCGACCGGGAATGTCGGAGGAGACATCGACTTTGAGAGGATGTCCTTAATGGAAGCCTGTGCAAAAGGACAACCGTAGAGGTTGAGAGCCGTTTCCCGTCGATACAACGGTGCGAAAAATGGGAACCCCATGAGATGATCCCAGTGAGCATGCGTGAATATCACGTTGACCTTTTTCTTTCCCGACTTCATCAGTTCCTTCCCTAGCTTTCTTATCCCGGTTCCGGCATCAACAATAATCCCAGATTTGTCATTAGAAGAATAATTTCTAATGACTGCCATTAGAAAATAATCTGATAATTTGTTACCATAGAAGGGATTAGAGAAGCATGAGG
>JAGVPT010000181.1 GCA_020052095.1 Bacteroidota bacterium
AACGCTCCGAAGATTACGTTCCAAAGCTACTGAATTAGGTTTCACACTCATGCCCATTGAAGTTCCAGCACTTTCGACGACATGAGTTACTTAGGAGTTGCTTGTTTTTTTCAAAATTCGTGACTACTCGGCCATTAAGTCACCCCGCCTGCCAAAGCACAGCGGCGGGCAGGCAAGGCACAAAAAATTCATAGAAGAACCCCTTGATCCCCTTCTTTGATAAGGGAGACATCAAATTTGAATGGTTTATGTCCCTCTTTCATACTTTGTGCCTTCGGGCCTTTTGCCGAGACTCAAAGATTCCGTAAAGAACCTTTTGCTGAGTGAGCTGTTGAATAGGATTTCTTCCATTTCTTAGTGTCCTGGTGACTTCGTGGCAATATTTCCTGCTTTTTCCGCAACATCAGTTACTAAAATTCAAAGGAGTCAAAAAAATGAAAGGGAAAAATATGAAAACAAAAACATTTGTACTTCCTGCAGTTGCTATAGTTATGCTGTTCGCGCAGAAGGCGTTTTCCTATCCACCGGGAGTTGGCATCCTTGGTAAAGCAAAGTCCTGCATGAGCTGCCACGTAAACAATGGTCCGTGGACGGACGAGCAGAAAACCATCATCGATATCCTTGATAAAGAGACGATGAAATCTCTCCGGCAGCCGGATGGATCTTTTCTCCTTGATGTGAAACGTGGACAGCAGAAAACTGTTCTCACAGTTATCGGTCGGATAAAAGATGATGACGCACCATCTCCGTATCGCAATGCCTGGACGTATATTGACCCAACAAGGATTGAGACGAACTCTCTCTCGAAGTTTGCGCCGGGCTGGGGAGTGAATCTCCAGATGTCATGTCGTGTGGTCGGAGACAAGATTACTGGTTTTGAAGGAGCGAAGATTACTGTTCTTCCAATGACGGTTCAACCGTTTGACGACGCAAAGGATGCAGAGTTACAGTTGCAGGTGATGCTGACAAAAGGTGAGTCCGTCAAGGGGAATGCGAAAGAGGGAATGTTGGGGACTTACTTTGAGAGAAAAGTTTTTCTGAACGTTATTGAATGAATAGCCAAATACCAAATCCGGACTGAGAATGGAAACTACTTTCGTTATGAAACCTATCGGGGTTGTCAAAAACACCCGCATTGAACCTACCGATGATTATTGGGGAAGTATTTCATCTGTCATAGAGTTGAACCCGGAGATTCCTGAAGAATCCCTGACGGGCATTGAAGGTTTTTCCCATCTGGAGGTTCTTTTTAACTTTAACAAAGCCGATGAAAAAAACATTGCATACATGGGCTATCCCCGGAATAACCCGCAATGGCCCATGACTGGAATCTTTGCCACGCGCAAGAAAGACCGCCCCAATCACATCGGACTTACTATTGTCACTTTTGTAAAAAGGGTGGGGAAGAAAATCTTTGTCCGGAACCTTGATGCCATTGACGGAACACCTGTCCTTGACATCAAGCCCGTGATAAAAGAGTTTTTGCCGGATGGAGAAATACGCCAGCCGTTCTGGGCCTCAGAGGTGATGAAAAATTACTGGAAAGAGTAGTAACAGAAATATGAAAATCCTTATCCCGATCAACGACGCCCCTTATGGAACTGAGAAGGCGAACAATGCGTTGAGACTTGGGATTGCTTTGCAGAAGGACCACCCAAACGTTGAGCTGCTCATCTTTCTAATGGCAGACGCTGTCACTTGCGCTCTTCCAAACCAGAACACTCCGCAGGGTTACTACAACATCGAGCGAATGCTCAAGTCCGTGCTTGCCAAAGGGGGCAAAGTTAAAGCTTGCGGCACATGCTTGGATGCACGAGGCATTCGAAAACTTCAGCTTGTTGATGGAGTTGAGGTCAGCAATATTACTGAACTATCTCAATGGACAGTTGAAGCTGATAAGGTGTTCACGTTTTGAAAAGAAATGCCCTGCCTGCGCCACAGCTCCGGCAGGGAGGCAACGCCATGCGACTGCGGCTAAAAGACATTAAGCGAAATTGTACTGGAGATGGAGGAGAATAGCGATGCGTAGCCAAAAGCCAAACAATCAAGGGAACGTTCATAAGCTCATCCTCGAAAACGTCCCGGAGATCATTTATTTCGTTGAGACAAATGGTGATCCCACTCGCGGGTCGGTCAAGTTCGTCAGCCCGAGCGTAAAAGAAATTGTGGGGTATACGCCGGACGAGTTCACAAAGAATCCGGCGTTATGGGTCAGCATTATCCATCCGGACGATGTGGGCGCTGTACAGCGCACAACAGAAGAAATGTTTGTAATGAAGAAGAGAATCCCTCGCCGCTACCGCCTTCGACACAGAGGAACGGATGAATACATCTGGATAGAGGATAAGCCGTCATTAATCATTGATCGCAATGGGAAAATTACAGGCTACGTTGGTGTTGCGAGAGAGGCAGCGCGTGAATTCCGAGAAAGTGAAATAAAGTTTCGAACTCTGGCTGATACAGTACCATACGCTACCGTTATTTATCGTGATAGTAAGTTGCTTTTTGCCAACAGGAGAGTCGAAGCAATTAGCGGTTACACGTGGGAGGAAATTTCGTCGGTGGGTTTCCTCCAACTCGTTCATCCTGATTTTCGAGATTTTGTTAAGAAGCGTGCATCGGCACGACTTCGTGGCGAATCAGTTCCTTCGCGATATGAGCTTAAGATACTCAACCGTGGCGGGGAAGAACGGTGGGTTGATATCACCGCCGGGCTTATTGAGTACGAAGGAGAACCCGCTGGAATTGCGACGGCATTCGATATCACCGAGCGCAAACGGGCCGAGCAAGATCTGCAAAAACTCTCGCGGGCTGTTGAGCAGACGGCTGATATTGTCTTCATTACTGACAGAAACGGCTTGATCGAATACGTCAATCCGGCGTTTGAGAAGATAACGGGATACAGGCGCGAGGAAGTAGTTGGTAAGACGCCAGGTATCTTCAAGTCGGGTGAACATCCTGCCTCCTTCTATGAATGCTTGTGGAAAACGATTCTCGAAGGGCATCCATTTCGAAGTATTCTGATCAACAAAAAGAAAGACGGAACAACCTTCTTTGAAGAAAAAACTATCACACCGTTGCGGGCAGAAGATGGAACCATTACGCACTTTGTCTCGACAGGTAAAGATGTTACCGAGCAGATGAAAGCGGCCGAGGTGCTGCGGCAAAGTGAAGAGAAGCAACGATTAATACTCTCGAACATTCATGAGATCGTGTACTCAATCCGCTTTGAAGAAGGTGACGTCCTCACCGGTACAGTAGATTTTGTAAACGATCCGGTCGAGGACATTCTCGGGTTTAGTGCGGAGGAGTTCAGAATAAATCCCCGCTTGTGGATGGAGTCGCTTCACCCTGAGGATCTTGCTATCGTACAGGAGTCCACCGAAAGGCTTTTCACCGACAAGAAACCCATCACGCGCATATATCGGATAAAACATAAACACACAGGCGAGTATCGATGGATGGAGGATCACGTTGTTCCTATGCTCGCAACTGCAGATAAGAAAGTTGTCGGAATATTTGGCGTGGTACGCGACATCACCGAGCGCAAGCGTGCAGAAGAGGAACGACTCCGACTGCTGCAGGTGTTGGAATCCAGTCTGAATGAAATCTACATGTTCAACGTTGAATCACTACGGTTTACGTATGTCAACGACGGGGCACGTAAAAACCTCGGCTACTCCATGGATGAACTTCAGTCGCTAACCCCCCTCGATCTGAAGCCTGAATACACCGAGGAAACATTCAGGAACATGATTCGTCCTTTAGTTCTTCGTGAGAAGGAGGTTCATGTTTTTGAAACTATCCACCGTCGAAAGAACGGGACATTGTATCCGGTGGAAGTACATCTTCAATTCGTCGAAACCGTTGGAGACCGTACATTCGTGGCAATCATCCATGACATTACCGAGCGGAAGCGGACGCAAGAAGAATTGCTTTTTCAATCATCCATGCTCGATCAAGTTCGGAATGCGGCGATAGCGACCGACCTCGATGGTAAGATCACTTACTGGAACAAATTTGCTGAGAGGCTCTATGGGTGGAGAGCGGAAGATGTTCTGGGCAAGCAAGCGAACGATCTCGTCGTTCCACCCGCCGGAAGGATGCGCACAAGTGAGATCAGGAATCAGGTTGATGAGACAGGGTATTGGGAAGGCGAAATCGAGTTTCAGCGAAAGGACGGTACGATCATCCCAATCCATGTGACCAGTGCGCTGCTGAAAGACAGCACCGGGAAAGCCACTGGCAGGATTGGTATCTCGACTGACATCACCGAGCGCAAGCAAGCGGAAGAGATTGCCCGTACGCATGCCGAACGGCTTCAGGCGCTTTCGAAGCAGCTCCTCGAAATTCAGGAAAACGAACGACGGTCGTTAGCTCGTGAGCTTCATGACGAAATCGGCCAGACGCTTACCAGTCTCAAGATCCTTCTTGAGATTAACACCAAAGCGAAAGCCGGAAATGTAAATGAAAGTTTGCAAGAGGCGCTCGCATTAATCAGCGGTCTTATCGGGCGTGTCCGCAATCTGTCGCTGAACTTGCGTCCACCCGCCTTAGATGATTTAGGATTGGTACCTGCCATCCGGTGGCATCTTCTTCACCGTACGGAGAAGACGGGTATCGAGGGGCATTTTAAAGCCGAGCCGGAGGAAATACATGTTTCCGGGGAAATAAAAACAGCCTGTTTCCGTGTCGCTCAAGAGGCGCTGACGAATGTGTTGAAACATTCGAAGCCACAATCTGTGGAGGTCCACGTTATGAAACGAGGAGCAAATCTTGAGTTGACCGTCCGCGATGACGGAACGGGGTTTGACGTTGATTCTGCGTTTCGACGGGCGGCCGCTGGAGAAAGCTTTGGGCTGCTCGGAATGCAGGAGCGGGTCCGGCTTGCAGGCGGCACCTTCGTCATCCGCTCGGAGCAAGGCCGGGGGTCTGAGGTTCAGGCGACGTTTCCTGATGCGTTCGTGCCTTCGTTGTAACTACTCAGCCACCCCGTGTTTTCTACGGGGTGGCTGCGCAGCTATCCTCCGTTAACAAAAACTGAAAGGTCCACCAAGCGATGAGCGCTATTCGTGTATTTCTCGCAGATGATCATGCGCTGGTCCGCGCAGGATTCCGTTCACTGCTGCAGAGTTTTGATGGAATTGAAGTCGTTGGGGAGGCAGAAGACGGCCACGCAACCCTGAAGCTTTTGAAAGAGAAGCAGGCGGACGTTCTCCTGCTTGACGTCTCGATGAAAGGATTAAATGGATTAGAGGTACTCGGCCGAGTTCCCAAACTGAATCCCAAAATTCGCGTCATCATGCTTTCGATGCACGCGAATGAAGAGTACGTGTTGCAAGCGTTAAAAAGTGGAGCGCGCGGCTATCTGTTGAAAGATGCGGGGCCGGGTGAGCTTGAACTGGCCGTGCGGTCCGTAGCTCGTGGTGAAATCTATTTGAGCCCTGCAGTTTCCAAACACGTTGTGGATGAATATCTGCGTCGAGGCCGTGCGAATGGGCCTGTTCCAGGGTACAAGCCTTTTGACGAATTGACCGCACGACAGAGGGAAATTCTCCAGCTTATTGCTGAAGGACATTCCACAAAAGAAATTGCTTCCAAACTTGACCTCAGCGTCAAAACGGTCGATACTCACCGGACCGAGCTGATGGCGCGTCTGGACCTCCACGATATTGCCGGTCTTGTGCGATATGCCATTAGAGTCGGCTTGGCAAGCCCCGAAAAATAGACTGAATGTAACTGCTCAGCGGCCCTTGCGGTGAATACACTGAAAAGCAAACCGCAAAGAAAGAAAACAGAGTTGAGGCTTGTGAAAAATTGGTAGGACAGGCAT
>JAGVPT010000023.1 GCA_020052095.1 Bacteroidota bacterium
CTCATACACAGGCTAGAATCGCTTGGACTCAAAGTCACTGTGCAGGAACTCAACGAAGCCGCATAGTTCAAAGATAAGTGTATTTTCATAGCAGTTATTCATCCATATCGCGAAGGTAACGGGAGAGCAGCGCGATTGTTGGCAACTCTGATGGCATATCAGGCTGACCTCCCGGGTATTGATTTTGGATTTATTGGCGGTCGAGGAAAAGGATTTGATCGGTACATTGCGGCAATACAGCAGGGCATGAATGAGAATTACGTGCCGATGAAGGTGATTGTGCTGAAGGCTCTGAAGCGCGCCTTACGCCGGGCGCGAAGAGGCTGATTTCTTCGAGAGACGCTGTGCACGTTGCTTTGCGTCCTTTACCCCTTCAATGCGCGCAGAAGCGGCGGCATGGTCAACTATCAGCGCTTGCCGGAGCTTGGGGTTGCGAAGATACTTATTGGTTGCGAGAAGTGATTTGTTGTTCTTCATTCTGATACAAGATAATGATTTTCCAGCTAAAAATAAACTAGAGCTGCAAGTCATGAAACGTCGCAAGCCAGAAAATATTCAAGTTGAAGCTCAGGAAAATGGCTTACCAATAAGTTGGGAATCTGTAAAGCTTGTGGATGTCGTTAGACTTAACCCTCCAAAGAAAAATCTCTCGAAATTCACTGACAGTACCAAAGTAACTTTTGTTCCGATGGCTGCAGTCGATGGAGACTTGGGCACGATTTCTAGACCTCAAGAAAGGAAACTAGGGGAAGTCAAGAAAGGCTATACGTCATTTCGCAATAGTGATGTGCTCTTTGCCAAGATTACTCCGTGCATGGAAAACGGGAAGGCTGCTATTGCGCATAACCTTAAGAACGGATTAGGTTTTGGCTCAACCGAATTCCACGTGTTGCGCCCTTACGGCGACGTATCTTCAGAATATCTATTTCACTTTGTCCGTCAGGAAATCTTTCGCAATGAAGCCAGACGATCAATGACTGGAACTGCTGGCCAGCTCCGCGTTCCGCAAAGTTTTATGGCTGATGTTTCCCTTCCTTTACCGCCTCTGGAAGAACAAAAGCGCATCATTGAAAAACTCACTCAGCTTCTTGAGCGAATTGAAAAAGCGAACGCCTCCATCGCAAAAGTCCCGGAGACGCTGAAGCAATTTCGTCAAGCGGTACTTGCGGCGGCGTGCTCGGGAAAGCTTGTCGAGCAAGACCCGAACGATGAACCTGCATCTCTTTTGCGAGAGCGCATTCGCGCTGAACGCAAAAGGAAGTGGCTCGGTGAACTCATTGCAAAAGGAAAAGATCCAAAGGAATCTATATACGAAGAGCCTGTCGAACCAGACACGTCAGAGTTGCCGGAGCTAACGGGGGGATGGGTGTGGACGACAATGGATGATGCCTGCCTGAAGATTCAAGATGGCACACATTTCTCTCCTAAAATACAATATAAAGAGCGAGGCAAGAATCGGTACTTTTACGTTACTTCTAAAAACATCAAAGACAATGGTGTTGATTTAACCGATGTGACCTACATTGGTGCTAAAGAGCATAAGGAGATTTATAAAAGATGTCGCCCAGAAAAAGGCGATGTGTTGCTCATTAAGGATGGTGCGATTACGGGTCGCGCAACCATTAACAATCTCGACGAAGAATTCAGCTTGCTATCAAGCGTTGCACTGCTGAAAACAAATCGTGAATTGCTACTGGCGGGGTATTTACGATATTATTTAATGAGCCCTCTTGGATTCAAATCGACTACGGGGCAAATGACCGGCTCAGCGATTACGCGTATCGTATTACATAAAATAAAAAGCTCTCCGATTTCAATTCCTCCCTTGGCTGAGCAATTTCGCATTGTCGCAAAGATTGAAGAACTTTTCAAATTTGCCGAGACAATTGAAGTATCAGTTACAAAAGCTCAGGCAAACGCGGAGCGAATCAAGCAAGCTCTCCTTGCCAAAGCCTTTCGTGGAGAGTTGGTTGAACAAGATCCGGATGATGAACCGGCATCGGTTCTTCTCCGGAGGATTAAAGAGGACCGTTCAGCGTCCGTAAAGGCAAAGTCTTAACAACTTCGCTTTGGATTTTTACCTTCGACTGCCTTTCCAAATCCAGGGGTGACCTCTTCGAATGTTTCCGGGATTGTTCGTTGAACTCGCGATGTTTCTCCTGAATCGCAACATCACGTTCACGGCGTCTATTGCTTTGAACTCAAAAACTCACTGAGATTTACACTTATTCGGTTCCTTTGATCAGTGTTGTATCTTGAGAATTATGTCGTTACATTTTGTTGCCGAAAACATCAACCATCACTAATAGGCTGTTGAAAAAGGAATTCTGAAGGTGGGACAGGCATTCCTGCCTGTCGATTTCAAGTCAAAAAATAACTTTATGTCAGACAAGAATGTCTGACCCACCGGTTAAAGGCACTTTTTCAACACACTGCTAAAGGAAACATGAACCAACGACAATTACATAAGACTATTGAGAGCTTTGACAGCAGAAAGTTCGATTCCAGCGAAGAACTGCTGACGCATGTGCTCCATCAGATTGTGCAGAACGACAGGATTGAAATCCAGGGGGGGCGTGTGTGGAAGTTAAGCGCTTCGAAATTCGCGTACGAACTTGTCGCACAGGTGGGGGCGATGGAGAAGATCAAGCCCCACTTTTCCGTGAAAGTCGATGAATATCGGATGTTCAAGATCCTGCCAAAGCATCGAACTATCGTCGCAAAAGAAACGAATGCTTACCTTCGGAGCAAAGGCATCATAAAATATTCGGCAACGGGTGTTGGCGAGATCGTGAAAGTAAAGGGACTTGACCTCTACCGGTACGTGATGTCCTTCAATACCGATCTAACGTACGACCAAGTCGCCCCGACACTGAACATCATCGGCATGGCTGTGACATCGATGCTTCGCAGCAGGCGCATCGAGCGTAAATCCGCGCAGCTCGAAAAAGATCTGGACAAAGCGCGTGATATTCAGCGCAGCATCCTTCCCGAGCACGAACTTCGGTTCCACAATTACGAAATTTTCGGCGTCTCATTGGCGGATAGAGTGGTCGGGGGAGATTTTTTCGATTATATCGTCAGCGACCAAAACGACCGGGTGAGCATCGTTATCGGCGACGCGGCGAGCAAAGGGATCTCAGCGGCAGTGCAGGCACTTTACGTCTCCGGCGCGCTCCGGATGGGCGCCTCGTACCAGACGAAAATCACTGCGCTGATCCGCAATATTAATACTCTTGTTCACAGAACGTTTAGTGACGACAGATTTCTCACACTGTTCTATGCCGAACTTACCGACGATAAGCAAGGCCTCTGTATCTATGTAAACGCAGGGCATAGCAGCCCGATTCTCTATCGCGCGCGGACAAATACAACGGAAATGCTCGAATCGACCGGAAATATCATCGGACCATTCCCCGATCAAATCTTTCGCAGCGAAGGGATGATGATTGGGAAGGGAGATATTCTCTTGCTGTTTACCGATGGAGTTTCAGAAGCGATGGATTCCGCCGGTAACCAATACACTGAAAGACGTTTAATCGAGAAGCTGTCGGAGTTGAAAAACCAACCCCCGAAAGATATTGCCGGCTCGCTGCTGGAGGATGTGCAGAAATTCAGCGCGAAGAGCAAATACTCGGACGATAAGACGGTGGTGGTGATTAAGAGAATAAAGTAGTCCGAAATCCTGAGTCCGAGGTCCTAAGTCCGTAGTCCTGAGTCCGAGGTCATGAGTCCGAGGTCCTGGGTCCGAGGTCCTGAGTCCGTAGTCCTTAGTTCGTGGTCCTGGGTCCGAAGTCCGAAGTCCGAAGTCCGTAGTAATGAGTCGACGCGCTTGGTGAGTACTCATTGTTCATTGCTCAAAAAGGTTGCCATGAAACAATTTCTTCTCGTTAGTCTGTTAACAATAGCATTTAACCCCATGACAGAATCTCAATTAAAAATAAATTCAGCAGTACCGCCTGTTGCGAAGAAAATTGCCAAAGCCGATACACTTCACGGCGACGTACGTGTCGACAATTATTTCTGGTTTAAGGAAAAGACCAATCCGGAGGTCATCGCCTATCTTGATGCAGAAAATCAATACACCGAGTCGGTGATGAAGCCGACGGAAGATTTCCAGGCAACGCTCTACAAAGAAATCCTGGGCCGGATCAAGCAGACGGACCTTAGCGTGCCGTACAAGTACGGCGGGTATTGGTACTACACAAAGACAGAAGAGGGAAAGCAATACCAAATCTATTGTCGAAAGCACGAATCCCTCGATGCGCCAGAACAGATTACCCTCGACCTCAACGAACTTGCCATAGGACATAAGTTTCTCGGACTCGGACTGTATCGAATTAGTGATGACGGAAAGCTCCTCGTATACTCGCTGGACACGACTGGATTCCGACAATATCAGCTTCACATCAAAGACTTCCAGACGGGAAAAGTTTTGCCGGACAGCATCGGCCAGGTGAATTCTGCCGAGTGGGCGGCGGATAATAAAACGCTTTTCTATGTAAAAGAAGACGATGCAAAGCGCGCGTACCGGTTATATCGCCACGTCGTTGGAAACAATGATGACGATCTCTTGTATGAAGAAAAGGACGAGCTGTACAGGATCGGGGTGTACCGTTCGAGCGATTACAAGTACATCTTTCTTGCATCGGGAAGCTCCATTACGAGTGAAGTACGATATCTTCCGAGCGACACGCCAACCGATGCGTTCAAAATGCTGCTGGCGAGGGAAGTGGACCATGAATATTCCGTCGACCATCGCGAAGGACTTTTCTATATCCGCACAAACAAATACGCGAAGAATTTCCGGCTCGTCACCGTTCCGGTCGAAAACCCGGAGCCAAAGAACTGGAAGGAGCTTCTTCCTCATCATCCGGCGGTGAAACTTGAAGGTGTGGATCTCTTCAAGAACCATGCGGTTTTCAGCGAGCGCGAAAATGCATTGAATGTGCTGCGGGTTTGGGATTTCCGGACGGGTAAAATGCAAGCGATCGCATTCCCGGAACCAGTGTACTCAGCGTTTGGGAGCAATAATCCGGAGTTCAACACAATGAAGTTCCGCTACAGCTACCAGTCGTTTATCACACCAAGCTCTGTTTTTGAATACGATATGGATTCTGGAAAGAGCACGCTGTTGAAGCAAACGGAAGTGCTCGGCGGATACGATCCGAATCAATATCTGTCGGAACGAATCTCTGCAAAGGCGTCCGACGGAACGATGATCCCGGTGTCGATCGTCTATAAGAAGGCAATGAAGCGCGACGGCTTAAGTCCGATGCTTCTCTATGGTTACGGCTCGTACGGCATTTCAATCCCGGTGAGTTTTTCTTCTCCGCGATTGAGTCTGCTCGACCGCGGTATCGTGTACGCCCTTGCTCACATCCGCGGAGGCGGTGATCTGGGAGAGCAGTGGCGTGACGGTGGGAAGATGATGAAAAAGACAAATACATTTACCGATTTTATTGCCTGTGCTGAACATCTCATCAAGGAGAAATATACGTCCAAAGACCGCATCGCCATTGAAGGAGGAAGCGCAGGAGGCCTGCTTATCGGCGCAACCCTCAACATGCGTCCTGATTTGTTTAAAGCTGCCCACTTTGCGGTCCCTTTTGTGGACGTTATTAACACGATGCTCGATACATCGCTGCCGTTGACTGTCGGCGAATTCTCTGAATGGGGAAACCCGAACGTAAAAGCAGAGTACGACTATATGAAAACGTACTGCCCGTATACCAATATTGCCTCGAAAGCATATCCCGATATTCTTATCACCACCTCGCTCAACGACAGTCAGGTGATGTACTGGGAACCGGCGAAGTACACGGCGAAAATGCGGGCGACAAAAACCGACAAAAATCTCCTCCTGCTAAAGGTGAATATGGGTGCAGGACACGGCGGAGCGTCGGGTCGCTACGATGCGTACAAAGAGCAAGCGTTCGTCTTTGCGTTCTTATTGAATGAATTTGGAATTACGAAGTAGGAGGTGGTCAACAAGTGTATCGCTGTGGCATTGTCTCATTTTGTGACAATGCTTATCGGCTCTCTTCTTTCTCTGATGCCAGAGAAAGAAGCAAAGAGAGCTTTTCGGAATCGGAACCCTTGCGATGCTTGCTCGCGCACTTGCCGAAGAAAACGGCACGCACACGCCTTCCGCGCAAACCTGACGTTTTCTTAACGCACGCATCGCTCCCTTCGCGCATGCCGCCGATTCCGAGCCCATCAACGCAGCATCGTTCCGGTTACGTCGAAATCGTTGGGTGTGCGGGGGGAAGGATTCAATGGAAGGGTTTCAATTTCGGTGCTCCTCTCAATGCAATGGATCTCGGCCCCTCTTGGTATACCGAAATTGTCGGCATGGGCGGTTTGGATTGAATCCGCGTGTTTCGATTTCGAAAGATTTCTTTTGAGCCAGTCCGAAGGATCCCTTCGGCGAGGCTCACCAGCCTATGGCTGAGGTTACTTTTTCCGCATCTATTAAGAATCTTAGATCGGGATCCCGTGCAGCGGGACTTTCTCGAAATGAAATTAACATCGTCGGTCAGGATTCGAAGGGTCCAGGAGCAAGAATCTGTTTGTCCTGAGGGAAGTGAGACCCCACCATCTCATTCTGAGGTTTGATTCTATTATCTAAACTCTCTATATTCACAGATGATTTCTGCAAAAACGATTTCACACTTAAGTTAGTGGAGGTTTTATGAAGTGCACAGTCACCGTCTTGATCCTTTTCCTCAGTCTCACTGCATGCTTTTCTCGTGCCGATGCACAGTTGAAGAAGCGCATCGCCGTCTCGCGTTTTGACGATCGTTCCGGCAGCGGTTACAGTCATGTCGGCGACGGCGTGGCGGACATGTTAACGACGGCGTTGGTGAAGTCGGGAAAGTTCGTTGTCATCGAGCGCGCGGAATTTGACAAAGTGCTTGAGGAGCAGAAGCTTGGACAATCCGGCGTTGTTACTCCGGAATCCGCCCCGAAAGTGGGCAAGGCGTTGGGCGTTGAACTGCTGATTGTCGGGAGCGTGAGCGAGTTTGGGACCAAGGAAAGTGAAATCTCCGGCGGTGTTTCCCTGTTTGGCGGCGGGATAACGACGAAAACGGCGCGAGCAGCGGTCGACATCCGTTTGGTGAACACGACCACGGGCGAAGTCATGGCTGCGGAGAAGGAAGAAGGCTCGGAATCCACGACAGGTATCAGCGTGCGTTACGCGGATATGGATTTCAGCAATGCGAGTCATTGGAACGATACCGATATCGGCAAAGCATGCCGTGAAGCTGTCGACGGCTGCATGAAACTCATCGCCGAAAACATGGCGAAGATTCCTTGGTCTGGGAAGGTATTGAGAGTGAATGCCGACGGCACACTATTGATGAAACCCGGATCCGAGGGGAACGTTGAAGTCGGGGACGAGTTTGAAGTCTTCCGCGAAGGCGAGGAGATGAAAGACCCCGACTCGGGCGCATCGCTCGGTTCTGAAGAGACGAAAGTTGGATCCATTGAAGTCGTCGAAGATGCGTTGAAAGGCAAGGCGAGCAAAGCAAAGATCACCGGCGGCAAAGATATCAAGACCGGCGACATCGTGAGGCAGAAGAAGTAGCCTGTTGTCAGTAGACAGTAAATAGTAAGCAGTAAACAGTAAGCAGTAAGTGGCAGTAAACAGTAGGAAATTTTTGGGGTGCGTCGACCTGTAAATTCAAGTTGGGTCGCCAAAATTTTATTCGATGAAAGGAGCTTCACATGAAAATATTTTCGCTATTTCTCGTTCTTACGATTGCGATATGTTCCCTATCCATCGCGCAGCCGAAAATTGTGCACTTCAAGAAGCTGCAAGCATTACTTCCTGCAAAAGAGATCCCGGGGTTCAAGCGCAACAAGCCGACCGGATCGACACAATCCCAGATGGGAATGACGACGTCGGAGGCTGCCGTTCGTTACGTGAAAGCCGGCAATGATACTGCTCAAGAGCAATCCATTGAGATTAAGATAGGCGACATGGCGCTCATGCCGTTCGCTGCGTGGGCGATGATGTATCAGCAGCAAGATTATGAGAACGAAACCGAAGAGGGCTACGAAAAGACTCTTTGGGTGAAAAAGCTCTATAAGGGTGTTGAAAAATCGCAAACAGGGGACTCCAAATCCTGTTCGTTGAATTTTGGCGTTGGCAACAGGTTCAATGTTTCGATAGAGGCGCAGGGCTTTTCAGAGGCAAAAGCCCTTGTGGACTTAGCCGAGGACATGGATCTGGACAAGCTTTCAAAAACTGATGGGGAAAAGTAATTACCGACTCTCTTCTCGGACCAGTGAATTATGAACACGTTTGAATGGACATCTGAACTTCGCTTTATGGTTGCGCTTGCGCTCGGGTTTCTCGTCGGGCTGGAACGGGAGAGCACGAAGATCGAAGAACAGAAAATGGTATTCGGCGGAGTGCGGACGCATCCGATCATTAGCCTGCTCGGCTTCGGATGTGCGTGGTTGTACAAGATCGGCGCGACGTTCATGCTGCCGATCGGTCTCCTCTCTATCGCGGCACTGACGTCGATTGCTTATATCGCAAAGATCAAAGTAGAGCGATTCGGTTCGACAAGCGAAATATCTGCACTGCTTACGTTTGTCGCCGGCGCCCTTGCGCTGCTTGTCGATGTGTGGGTGGCGATGGCGCTCGGCGTCGTTAACACGATTCTCCTCTCTGAAAAGGCCGCGCTTGAATCGTACGTCGAGCGGCTGAACAAAGTTGAATTTCTTGCGACCGTAAAATTCGTCCTTGTAACGGTCATCATCCTGCCGGTCCTTCCGAATCAAGAGTTCACCCGTTTCAAGCTAAATCCCACGAGCATTTGGCAGATCGTTATTATCGTATCAACAATCGGATTCGTCGGGTATTTCCTCTCGAAAAAATTCGGGGAAAGAATTGGATTGTGGCTATCGGGGGCGTTTGGTGGTGTCATTTCAAGCACAGCGTTTACGATGGCGGTTGGGAGAATTGCTCAGAGAAATCCTGGACGGGCTGAAGAATCGCTCCAAGCAGCGGTTCTCGCCAGCAGTGTCATGTATCTTAAGATTCTGGTTCTCATCTGGCTCATTAACGCCAATTTCGTTTCTTCATTGTGGTGGCGGCTCGTTCTCCTTTTTTTCGTCGGCCTTGCACTCGCAGTGAGAGTTATCTGGCGGTCGGAATCGAATAACCATGAATCGGTTCCGACACTGCAGAACCCCTTCGAGATCCGTCCGGCGATGGCGTTTGGCGTCCTCTTTGTTGTCCTTTCCGTTGTCACTGCGTTCGTCAGGCAAAGCCTGGGCGATCCGGGGGTGCTAGGGCTTTCAGCCATTGTCGGCGTGAGTGATATCGTACCGTTCATTCTTTCATTGGTTCATGGCTCAGGTACGACGTCACAAATCGTGGTCCCGGCGATCATTATGGCCACGATGAGCAACACGATTGCAAAAGGGGTGTACTTTGGCGCTCTTTCGCCCTCGACTCGGAAAGAAACGGCAATAACATATTCTGTCTGGGCCCTACTTCACGTCCCGCTCCTCTTCATTCGTCCCTAGGATATTCATATCATCTCCTCTCCTCTCACGTTGTCATCTCGTCCCGTATGAAAAAAATCAACTTCATCATTTTCTTCTCCACCACCCTCTCAGTGTATGCGCTTATCAATTATTACATCTTCATCAGAGAATGGGAGGCTGGCGGACACAATTCATCATGGAGAACATTCTACGTTGCGGCTTTTTTAATTCTCTCCCTCTCGTACATTGCCGGAAGATTCTTGGAGCGTGTGTCGCTCAACTGGTTCAGCAGCGCGCTTGTGATGCTGGGATCGTTTTGGCTTGCCGCGATGACGTATTTCCTGCTTTTCGCCTTTGCGATCGATATCCTCCGGCTTCTGAATTTTATCGTTCCCTTTTTTCCTGCATCCTTCGCCGCCGATCCCGAAGGGACCAAGGAAATAACTGCGCTGGTTGTGATCGTTGTCGTGTCGATTATTGTGTTCGCAGGTTACATTAACGCCCGCACTCCGAGAGTGAAAACACTCGAGGTGAGGATTCCGAAGAACAGCCGAGCACTCAAATCGATGAACGTCGTCGTCGCGTCGGATATTCACCTCGGCACGATCGTTTGCAAATCAAAGCTGGAGAGGATTGTCGAACGGATCAACGCGCTCGAACCCGACCTCGTTCTACTCCCCGGGGATGTCGTCGATGAGGACATCGGCCCTGTTATCAGGAATAATCTCGGCGAAACACTTCGCAGGATTCGATCAAAATTCGGCGTCGTGGCGATCACGGGAAATCATGAGTACATCGGCGGCGTCGAGCCGGCGTGCAAGTATCTTGTCGAGCACGGAATTACGATGCTCCGGGACAGCTCGATCACAATTAATGACAGCCTCATCATTGTCGGGAGGGAGGACATCAGCATCCGCGGGTTTACCGGGAAGATACGTAAGCCGTTGAAAGAGCTGATGTCGGATGTCGAGAAAAATTATCCGATTATCTTGATGGATCATCAGCCGTTCCATCTTGAGGAGGCCGAGGCCAATGGCGTAGACCTGCAATTGTCAGGACACACACACCATGGTCAATTGTGGCCCTTCAATTTCATCGCCAAGAAAGTATACGAACTGAGTTGGGGGTATAAGAAAAAAGGGAACACGCACTATTACGTTTCATGCGGCGTTGGAACGTGGGGTCCGCCGGTGCGGACCGGAAACAGACCGGAAATTGTGAATCTCAAGCTGATGTTCGAGTAGACAGCCGGCGAAAAAGGAGACAACACCTCAGTATGGTTATGGACTATTTTGCTTTTGACGAACTAGATCAGAGGAGTTTACTCAGGATAAACATGCTTGCTCACCCTGAGTAAGTGGCGCGGTTTTCTTGCGCCACGCATCTGCGCCCGTCCGAAGGACCCCTATATTTGTGCCATATGGCATTTTGATGAAGCTTGTATGTTTTGATCATTCAAGTATCTTCCTTGTTGAACCTAAGGAGGGCGTA
>JAGVPT010000064.1 GCA_020052095.1 Bacteroidota bacterium
GAACGGCTCATAGAAAAACTTGTTCCCACTTTGCGATTCGCCTCTGGCGAATGACCTCTTCCTTACCAAGGAAGTGCTCTACCAACTGAGCTACGCAAGGACTCATCGTGGCGAACAGCACTCAGAAAAAAAAACTCGCTCTGAGCGGGAGACGGGACTCGAACCCGCGACCAACAGCTTGGAAGGCTGTGACTCTACCAACTGAGTTACTCCCGCGGTTTTTCATTCTCCTCTGATTGATCTCCCCGCTACAAGAACTCCGCGTACCTGCTAACTCAAAGATTTTCTTGCTCCCAATCTCTACCCGGCGAATTCAAAATTCTATTTTAGATGGTGGGT
Source organism: Bacteroidota bacterium (assembly GCA_020052095.1). Lineage (GTDB taxonomy): Bacteria > Bacteroidota > Ignavibacteria > UBA10030 > UBA8401 > JAGVPT01. The sequence goes on from JAGVPT010000064.1 coordinate 340, forward strand.
AGGGAAGGATTCGAACCTCCGAAGGCGTGAGCCGTCAGATTTACAGTCTGATGCGTTTAACCACTTCGCTACCTACCCATCAAAATACTGTGAGCTGGCGATGGGGCTCGAACCCGCGACCTGCTGATTACAAATCAGCTGCTCTACCAACTGAGCTACGCCAGCAAATTGACACAAGGATATAAATGAATTAAGCGGGAAAAGATGAGACAGCGGTGAAAATCGTCTGTTAGTGCCCAATTCTAGAGAGTGCTTAGACCTTTCGTTTTGTCGGTAGAGTTATATAATATAAGAGATTTTGCAATAAAGTCAATAATTCTTCCCCCTGTTTTTTCCCTTTTTTGAAAAAAGCTCTTGTCATGACGCCCCGGCTGGATGGCTAACGGGGGCGGGCGGGATTTTTGCTCGTAATCCGTGAAAAAGGAGTGCGGGAAGCCCTGTCGTTGGCGGGTAAGAAAATGCTTGCGTCTAAAATAAAAAGAACCTATTTTGCAAATGCAAACAACAGTACACCGTTTTTTGCGCTTGTAATGCCTTCTGGGGTCACCCGGAGTATTGTTTTGCTGAACAGGTCTTTCAAAGGAACCTCCCCGGTCTATGAAGAGATCGGCAAACAAATAGAATCGCAGAGTGGGCAAAATTTGTGCGAGTCTGATTTGCACCTTCTGCGATTTTGCGTTATAAAGAGGCAACAAAACCTGGTTGTACGCTTGTTCGAAAGTTATTCGGACAGGTTTTTTTGAAAAATCTTTACAGAAAGGAATTGTTCCATGGAAAAAGGAACAGTGAAGTGGTTCAATAGTGCAAAGGGGTTCGGATTCATTCAACGCGAATCCGGCGAGGATGTGTTCGTGCACTATAAAGCAATTATCGGCGATGGCTATAAGACACTGAACGAAGGCGACAAGGTTCAGTTCGACGTCGAAAAGGGACCAAAAGGCTTACAAGCTGCTAATGTTACCAAGATCTAAACTTTGTTACTCCTTGTAACAACAAAACCCTGTTATCTTTAACAGGGTTTTCTGTTTTTATTAGCCTTCCGATGTCACCGCTCCTGATCTCCCATCAACAAAAAAGACACTCGACTCCCGTGCCCGGCCGATGGAATAGCGAAATCATTGAAATTCGTTCTAAATAGTTCTACCTTTGGTCAGTCCATCTGATCGTTAACTTACCGTTCGATGTGCATGAATCGTCGATCATTCCTCGCCGGCGTCACCGCGTTGCCCCTCGCCGTTGCAGCAGCAAAATTGAAACCGATCCAAGAAGTTCTGGTCGCGCAGCCCCGCCTCTCCACATCGATGTGGATATATTTGTGGGACCTCGTTGACGAAGGCTATGACGACATCCTCCGTCGCCTCAAAGAGAACGGCCTAACCTCAATCAGCCTTGCAACTGCCTACCATACCGGAAAATTTCTGGCGCCTCACGACCCAAAACGGAAAGTAGTTTTTCTCGAAGATGGAACCGTTTACTATTCTCCGAATGCAAAACTTTACGGACGCATTGCTCCGATCGTCAATTCACTCGTGAACGATGGACATGGACTCCGCGAGGCTAAAGAACATGCCGACAAATTCGGGATGCAAACACGGTCATGGGTGGTGTGTTGTCACAATACTGCACTTGGCATGAAGTTTCCGGAGATCACCTGCGAAACAGCATTCGGCGATAAGCTCTTTCACAACCTCTGCCCTTCGAACAACGATGTGAGGGTCTACTTCGGTGCGCTTCTTCGCGACATCGCATCACACGGTGTTGATGCAATTGAATTGGAAGCCCTCCAGTTTCAGGGATACACCCACGGCTACCATCACGAACGAGAAGGAATTCCACTCAACAGCGGAATGAAGTTCTTGCTTGGGCTCTGCTTCTGCCCCTCGTGTGCACAACGAGCGCATGCTGCGCGCGTCGATTTTGCTGCCGTTCGAAAATTCACCCGCGACACGCTCGAGACTCATTTTGCCAATCCTTCAAAATTCGGAGACCAATACTCCAGTGTTGAGAAGCTTCCGCAACAAATTTTTGAGCTGCTCTTTGAATGGCGCACCTCCGTCATCACCTCTTTTGTAACGGAACTCGCTGAGGCAACACACTCCTTCCATGTGAGGCTCCGACCAATGATCTCTCTTGATCCGAGCGCACAAAAAATGGCCGGAATAGATGTTGGAAAGATTGCGGAAATTACAGGCGGAGTCCTCGCACTCGGCTATGTAAAGGATGGCGCCGCGCTCCGTCCTCCCCTTTCAATGGTTCAATCGCAGATCCCGGGTAAAACGTTAACTGTCGGGTTTCAGCTTGGACTCCCGGAGAGCGGCGGTAAGGTAGAATTCCTGGACCGAATGAAGGTTGCGCGGGAGTTGGGAATTTCGAGCTATAATTTTTACAACTACGGACTCGTCCCGCAGGAGAATCTAAGCTGGATCAAAGAATCTTTTGGGGGTTGATATTTTCAATTCAAGGACCTTTTCGGAGGACATTATGGAATTCAAATCAATCAAAATCGAAAAACCCGAGGCGACAAACTTCATTCTTGGGCAATCTCATTTTATTAAGACCGTCGAGGATATTCACGAAGCGATCGTGCAGACCAATTCGCAGATGAAGTTCGGCGTTGGCTTTTGCGAGTCGTCCGGTCCCGCCTTGCTCCGCTGGTCAGGTAATGATACGTCTCTCATCGAGCTTGCAAAAAAGAACGCGCTTAATCTTTCGTGCGGGCATTGTTTCATTCTCTTCATGGAGAATGGATTTCCGGTCAACGTCTTAAACGTTATCAAGAATATTCCGGAGGTCTGTCACGTCTACTGTGCAACGGCAAATCCGGTAGAAGTCATCGTCGCAGAATCCGAACAAGGACGGGGCATCATGGGGGTCATTGATGGCGTGAAGACAAAGGGGATTGAAACGGAACACGACATAAAGGCCAGGAAAGAGTTCTTACGAAAGATTGGATATAAGCTCTGAGACACGAGCATATCTTCGGACCGTCAACCACATCTTGAGTCAATCATGAAAGCCTCTCGGTCTTCACACCTTTCAATAGTCGCGCCCCGTGGCTTGCAACTCTCGTGCAAAGGATGGCTTCAAGAAGCCGCGCTTCGTATGCTGATGAACAATCTCGATCCTTCCGTTGCAGAGAAACCGGAGGAATTGATTGTCTATGGTGGAACAGGAAAAGCAGCGCGCAACTGGGAATGCTTTCACGCAATCGTGGAGAGCTTGAAGAATCTCGAAAACGATGAAACACTCCTGGTTCAATCGGGAAAGCCGGTCGGCGTCTTTCGAACGCACGAAAATGCCCCTCGCGTTCTCATTTCCAATGCAATGATCGTTCCTAAGTGGGCGACCTGGGATGAATTTCGCCGGCTCGAGGCACTGGGCTTAACAATGTACGGACAGATGACCGCCGGCAGTTGGATCTACATCGGCACGCAGGGAATTCTGCAGGGCACGTACGAGACTTTTGCCGCCTGTGCGGCGAAACACTTCGGCGGAAGTCTTGCCGGAAGATTTCTCCTGACCGCAGGGCTCGGGGGCATGGGAGGCGCACAACCCCTCGCGGCAACAATGAACGGCGCCGCGTGCCTGGTCGTCGAAGTCGATCGCGACAGAATTGAAAAACGCCTTCGCACAAAATATCTCGACAAAATCACTGAAAGTTTCGACGAAGCATTGGCTCTTATCCGCGAAGCAAAAGAAGAAAAGAAACCGTTGTCCGTAGGACTCCTCGGCAACGCGGCAGAAATTATTCCCAAAATCGCTGAAGGAAAATTTCTTCCCGATTTAGTGACCGACCAGACCTCCGCGCACGACACGCTGAATGGTTACGTTCCGGCGCGAATTTCATACGCCAAGGCACTTCAGTTGCGAAAGACAAATTCGAAAAAATACATCGCCCTCGCGCAAACTTCTATTGCAGATCATGTACGTGGATTGCTGAAGCTGCAAAAGAAAGGTGCGATCGTTTTTGATTACGGGAATAATATTCGCGGCGAAGCAGTGGAGCACGGCGTAAAGAAAGCATTTGACATTCCCGGATTCGTTCCCGAATATATTCGTCCCCTCTTCTGCGACGGCAAGGGTCCGTTCCGATGGGCAGCGTTGTCAGGAAATCCCGAAGACATTTACCGCACCGACCGGGCGGTGATGGAAACTTTTTCTGAGAACAAGCCGCTTTGCACATGGATTGAGATGGCACAGAAATGCGTTGCCTTCCAGGGATTGCCGGCACGAATCTGCTGGCTCGGATATGGCGAGCGCGCAACGATGGGAAAAATTTTCAACAACCTTGTCCGGAGCGGCGAGGTAAGCGCACCGATCGTCATCGGGCGCGACCATCTGGATTGCGGATCCGTCGCATCGCCGAATCGAGAGACAGAAAAGATGAAAGACGGAAGCGATGCGATCGCCGATTGGCCGATTCTCAATGCTTTGTTGAACGCGGTCGGCGGCGCAAGTTGGGTTAGCGTACATCACGGCGGCGGCGTTGGTATAGGAAACTCAATTCATGCGGGAATGGTGGTTGTTGCCGACGGAACGAAAGCAGCGGAGGCACGCCTTGAGCGAGTGCTGACATACGATCCGGGAATGGGAATTATTCGCCATGCTGACGCGGGGTACGATCGCGCCATTGCGAATGCAAGAAAGTGGAACGTGAGAGTACCGATGGCGTCCACACGGGACACGAAGTGAGGGAAAGAACTCCTGAGATCGGGCTGTGTGCGAAATGTATTCACCACGCAGTGGTTCTCAACAAACACGAAAGCGAATTCCATCTCTGTAAAAAGAATAAATTGGATTCGTCTTTTCCCAAATATCCGCGGCTGCCGGTCATGAAATGTAAAGGGTATCAATCCGTGAAATACGATGAACCTTCTCATTAAAAACATAAAACAGCTCGTCACTGTAGCGTCTAACGGCAAATCGTCTAAGGCCGGAAAGGAGATGCGGGAGTTGAGCGTGATTGAAAATGCCGCTGTCCTGATTGAAAATGGAATTATCCAACACATCGACTCAACGGACGAACTATCCACGGGATCCGATATCGACGTACTTGACGCCGGCAATCGCGTTGCGCTCCCGGGTTTTGTCGACTCACACACCCACACCGTCTTTGCCGGAAGCCGCGAAAACGAATTTTCCATGCGATCGGAAGGAAAATCGTATCAAGATATTGCGCGGGCGGGCGGCGGGATTCTTTCCACGATGACCGCGACCCGCGCGGCCACAAAGAAGGAATTGCTCCGCTCCGCAGAGCGCCGGTTGAACGAAATGATGAGGCATGGAACAACGACGGCAGAAATAAAAAGCGGGTACGGATTAAATGCGGAATCCGAGACAAAAATCCTTGACGTCATCCACGACCTTCAGCGCGATCATTACATGACGATCGTCCCGACATTTCTTGGCGCACACGCTTTTCCGCCGGAGTTCGCCGAGGACAAGAACGGATACGTGGAGCTCATCACAAACAAGATGCTCCCACACATCGGCGGACGTCAACTTGCGACATTCTGCGACGTCTTTTGCGACGAAGGATACTTCGATCTTCATCAAACAGAGCAAATTCTTTTGGAGGCAAAACGTTACGGCCTAATTCCGAAAGTGCATTCCGATCAACTCGCCGCTATTGGAGGAACGGAATTGGGCGTTCATCTCAATGCAATTTCTGTCGATCATCTCGAACATCTCACGACAAGCGGCATCAATGTCTTGAAAACATCGACGACAATCGCCACTGTTCTCCCGGGGTCGTCGTTCTTTTTGAACCAACCATATGCACCGGCGCGATCTATTATAGAAGCCAACATTCCCCTGGCGGTCGCGACAGATTTCAACCCCGGTTCATCGATGACGTTTTCAATGCCGATGATGATGACAATCGCGTGCACTCAAATGCGTATGACCCCGGAAGAAGCGATTGCCTCTGCAACGCTCAATGGCGCCGCTGCGCTCGGACTTTCCGATGAAATCGGGAGTATTGAAGTCGGCAAACAAGCGGATATTGTCATCTACGATGTTCCAAATTATGCCTACATTGCTTATCATTATGGAATCAACCACGTATGGAAAGTGATCAAAAACGGAACTGTTCTCGAATTCTAAGCGCGTAAAGAAAAATTGATGAAGAAGATTGTCGAATGTGTCCCAAATTTCAGTGAAGGAAGGAATGCCGTTACGATAAAGGCAATCGCCGAGAGCATTCACGGCGTTGACGGGGTGAAGCTTTTGAATGTCGAACCGGACAAAGACTATAATAGAACGGTGGTGACTTTTGTCGGCGAGCCGGAAGGTGTCGTCGAAGCTGCGTTTCAGGCCACGCTGACTGCGGCTCGCCTTATCGACATGGAGCATCACAAAGGTGAGCATCCGAGGATCGGCGCAACAGACGTTGTTCCGTTTATTCCCGTGTCCGGTGTGACGATGGCTGATTGCATTCGACTCGCCAATGTTTTCGGGAAGCGTGTCGCATCAGAGCTTCAGATACCCATCTATCTTTATGAAGCGGCTGCAACGTCGCCCGCCAGGAAAAACCTATCCGATGTCCGTAAGGGTGAATATGAGGGCCTCGCAAAAAAACTGCTCGACCCGCATTGGTGCCCCGATTTTGGAACGGCGGTATTCAACAAGAAATCGGGAGCCACAGTAACAGGCGCACGTAAGTTCCTCATTGCGTACAATGTCAACCTCAATACCGCCGATTCGTCCATCGCGCAAGAAATTGCGCTGCGTATCCGGGAAAGCGGCAGGCCAAAAAAAGACGCTGAAGGGAAGCCAGTTAAGAACGAGAAAGGCGAGACAATAAAAATTCCCGGCACCTTGGGGGCAGTGAAGGCGATGGGAGTGCTGGTGGAACGATTCAACCTCGCGCAGGTATCTATCAATCTTGTCGATTATGAAGTAACCCCGCCGCATACTGCATACGAAGAAGTTAAAAAGCAGGCCCGTACACTGGGCGCCGACGCAACCGGGAGCGAGATTGTAGGCTTAACGCCGCTCAAAGCGCTGTTGATGGCGGGTAAATTTTATAACGAAGGAGCAACTTCGGATGAAGAATTAATTTCAGCAGCCGTCGAACGCATGGGGCTCAGCCAGTTGGAAAAGTTTGACCCTGCAAAAAAGATTATAGAATATCAATTGTGATTACTCAGCCAAAAGAAAACCGCCAAGGCGCGAAGGACGCAGAGAATATATGATTTACTGTTTTTACAGCCAATTCACCATGCGTTTGATTTCCTTCTTTGTCTTTTTCATAACTCTGTTCCCTTTCCTTTGCGTTCTATGCGCCTTGGCGGTATATTTTTCAGCGTATTGGTCGCAGAAGCCGTTGAGTAGTTACCAAATCGCCTTTATATCGGAGAAATGATGCTGACATCAAAAACAGTCAACGAATTTATCAATGAACTCGCCTCCAGTTCCCCGGCGCCTGGCGGAGGCAGTGTTGCTTCCCTCGCTGGAGCCCTCGGGGCCGCACTGACGTCGATGGTTTGCAACCTCACGATTGGGAAGAAGAAATATGTCGTGGTGCAGGCTGAAATGGAATCTATCGTAACGCAATCAGAGAAGTTACGGTCGTCTCTCACCGCGCTGATCGATGAAGATACGAATGCATTCAATGCCGTGATGAACTCTTTCGCCATGCCGAAAGAAACGGAGATCCAAAAAAATGAGCGAACGGCTGCAATTCAGCGCGAAACAAAAAACGCAACGCTCATTCCATTACGAGTAATGCAACTCTGCGAACAGACATTACCTCTCATCCGGCTCGTCGCTGAAAAAGGAAATGTCAATTCAATTTCAGATGCCGGCGTTGCTGCGTTAATGGTCCACGCTGCCTGTATGAGCGCAAAACTGAACGTGCAGATCAATCTTGCTTCGATTCACGACGCAGAGTTCGTTCGCGATGCGGGGACTCAGATCAAAGGGATCGGCGATCGCGTGGAACGCGAGAGCCAGAACATTTTGCGGCACGTCAATGCGTCGCTGAACACTCACTCATAAGGAGCCGCCGTGGAAACAATGTGGAAAATGCTTTCCGAACCCACCGACGCAGTCTTCTTTTCCCGGAATGATGAATCAGATCCCCGCATGGGCGACATTGTGTTGAGAGGAAAGGAAAATTTTTCGAAAAAAGTCCGGGTAGGCATTGTTGGAGTCCCCGAGGACGAGGGCGTTCGTCGGAACCGCGGGCGCGTCGGGGCAAAAGAGGCGCCAAACGAGATTCGAAAAGCATTGTACAAGTTCACGCCGTTCGCCATCTCTAAAGGCAACCAGCTCTCCGAGATTACGGTGTTCGATTTTGGAAACGTGAAAACCGGCGGCTCGCTCGAGGAGACACACCAGCGTGTGCAAACGATCGTCGAATCGCTCATCGCACACGATATACTCCCCATTGTTCTCGGCGGAGGGCACGACATCAGTTATCCCTGCCTCCTCGGCGCGGCAAAGAAAATAGCATCGGCGGGAGCTATCAACATCGACACGCACCTCACTTTTCGCAAACCGCATCCGCACCGCAATAACGGGACGGCCTTTCGTCAAATCCTGGACTCCCCTCATAGTCCTTTGTTGCCGGGGCATTTTGTAGAGATCGGTACGCAGTCGTTCGCGAACGCCAAAGAACATTATGAAGAATTGATTGACCGAGGGGCTACGGTATTCTCTTTGCAGGAAGTCCACAAAGAACGAATGGAAAAAATTCTCGACGTCGCGTACGAAATCGCAACGATCTCCGCAGAGATCCTGTATGTGAGTTTTGATCTCGATTCCGTGGTCGGCAGCGATGCGCCGGGCGTGAGCGCTTCATATCCAACCGGGTTAACGTCTGAAGAAATACTCAAGGCCGCGCATTTTGCCGGCCTACGGGCCAAGACAAAGTCCATAGACATCGTCGAAGTAAATCCCAAGTACGACGTGGACGGAAAAACGAGCAGACTCGCTGCTTTGGTGGTGATGCACTTCCTGGCCGGAGTCGCGAATAGATAGGTCATGAACAAGCCATCCGATTGCTCTCAGCAATCGGATGGCTTCAATACATATATTAGGACCCAGATTCGCTTCGTCTTGTGCAAAATTAACTTGACAAAGAACAGAATTTAGCGTAAATTTTTACACAAAATTAAGCTCGTTTTGTGCATCGTTCTTTTACATATGTTTTTCTGCCTACAATCCTAAGAAGTTACAATTACAAGTACGAGTATTATTAGACATGTTTGCAAAATTGGAAAGATGGAGGATTATATGGAGAATTCTTTGATGACTCAAAAGAGCCGATTGCAGCTTAACTTAACGGCCGAATTGAATGATAAATTAAATGCATGGGCAGAAAAACTCGGAACAACTCTTAGTGAACTCACTCGTAAGGCTTTGAGCGAGTACATCGAGGGATTAGAGCGAAACAAGCGTGAGCAGGAATTAGCGGAGGCTTGTAAGAGTTATCGCCAATTCAACAAGAAGTTCTCCTCCGAATGGGCGAAATTTGAGACGAGGCTTTAATGAGCGGCATTCAAAGAGGGGAAGTGTACGACGTAATGCCTGATCCAACTGTAGGAAAGGAAATTCAGAAAAAAAGACCTTGTGTAGTAGTCTCATCAAATACGGTTAATGCGCTTTCTGGATTGTCCATAGTTTGTCCAATTACGGAAGGAGTTGGAAAAAAAGCTGATATAATCCACATTTCCATCACAAAGGGAGAGGGCGGTACAACAAAAGATTGTATCGTTTTGTGTGAACAGGTTAAGGCGGTTGACGAAGAAAGGCTTATCGAAAAACGCGGAAGCCTGAAAGCGGACACAATGCATAAAATTGATGTGGGATTAAAAACAGCTTTGAGCCTTTAATACAAAAGATCCCCGCCCATCTTATCGGAGGGCGGGTATCCTTTTTTTTTGAGTATTTTGTAATCTCGTATTTTCTACGAAAATCCCATCTCCTGCCCTTACCGTTTCCCCTTCCCGATAAGCCCCTAACCACAACAAAACTCTCCCTATCTTTAATGTGCTTCGCCGTTGAATTTTCTGATACCTTGTAGAGGTACCACTTATCGGACATTCTCATTGCTTTTGCCAATGCGTAGGCCTCTACTTCGGGAAGCCATTTGGAAGGCAAAACATAAGCTCTTTTTGTTGCATCTTTTTGTTGCATCTTCTTCTTGCTTTCGTTCTTCATTGTGGGTAGTGCCTTAATTTGAATTATGTCTTAATTTTAAGGATATTGACGACAATAAACGGTTCGCGTCGATGTTGGATTCGTGTGGTGGCAAATTGACGTACAAAGATCTTACCATCCAATAATTGATTCCAATGGACGACCCAAGAAAATTAAACAAACTGCCTGTAATAGGCATAGCGTTAATACTGTTAATATGGTTGTTATCACTCCCTGCTCAAAACCTATTTGAGGTCTCCCAGGAAACCTATAACGATATAGGTTCGTGGTTAGGTTACAAAAAACTATTAAACATATGCTGGTCACTACTATTACTGGTGGTGACATTGACAATCCTCTATTTCTCAAAGCATGTTTCTAAAAAAGATTCTCTTGTTGAGGCTATAATCAAGCCGGAAATAAAGCCAGCCGAACAAAAACCAATTGTATTTCCCAAAAAAGAACCCGCCAATCCAATTGACTACGAAAAATTTCATACGTTCAACGGATTAACATATAAATACGATTCCAGGGATGGTACGTTATATCATGGAATATATTGTCCCGACGATAAGGTAGTAATGCAATCACGCTATATCTTCAACGGTAATTATCTTTGGGAATGCCCGATATGTAAAAAGAATCATAAATTGAGTGATGAAGAATCCAAATTAGCACATGTAAACTTTTCTAATATTCTAATCGCTTTCACAAAAGGACATCTTAAAAAACTTCCTGCCGAATCTAAGAAAGTGAGTTCATGAACAAACCAAAACCGCTGAAAGTGTTCGTTTAATCCCTTAGTTTTCAAAAGACCCCACTACCCGCTTCGTCTTGCACTTCCCTCGTGAAAATCGTATCTTAATAATGAAAACTGCCCACGACCTGTTCGGCGGGCATTTTCTTTTAAAGAAAAAGGATGAAAGAATAATTGAGAATTATGAATTTAATTTATTTTTTCACGCTACGTGAACAGAGACACCAAGTCAGAGAATGAATCACCTACGTAACTTCTGCATCATCGCTCACATCGACCACGGCAAATCGACGCTCGCTGACAGGCTGCTCGAGATGACGGGGACGATCACGCAGCGGGACCTTGTCGTGAATCAAGTGCTCGACGACATGGCTCTAGAGCAGGAGCGGGGGATCACGATCAAGCTTCACGCGATCCAGATGCAGTACAAGGCAAAAGACGGGGAGCAGTTCACTCTGAACCTGATCGATACTCCCGGCCATGTCGATTTCACGTATGAAGTCTCCCGTTCCCTCGCAGCCTGCGAGGGCGCTATTCTTGTCGTGGATGCATCGCAAGGCGTCGAAGCGCAGACAATCAGCAACCTCTATCTTGCCATCGACGCCGGGCTCGAAATAATTCCAGTCATCAATAAGATCGATCTCCCCTCCGCAAAAACGATGATCGACACGGTGAAGCATGAGATCATCAACCTGATCGGA
>JAGVPT010000263.1 GCA_020052095.1 Bacteroidota bacterium
CAAGCCTCCGAGCTTTGTTGTGGGTTTTTGGTTGACACTGAAATCTACACAACTGCTTTGAGGCTTGCACTATTTTAAACATAAGGTCTGAGCAAGCGAGCAAAGCGAGCGCGTCGAAGGGGGCATAGTTCGACTCGTCCCTCTGGGACTCGCTCACTATGACTTTTTTCACAACGTACCACTACCATTCCTTGCATCCCTCGTCTATTTTTGATATTTTCTTCCAACCACTTATCTGATTATCACGGAAACCAATTCGGAGTTGACGCAGAATGCCCGTCATTACGCTTGCAAATGAAAATAAAACGGTCGAAGTCCCCGTCGGGGCAAACCTCCGCCATGCATTGCTAAACAACGGTGTCTCACCGTACATCGGCATCGCGAAGCTCATTAACTGCCGTGGTTTTGAACTATGCGGCACGTGTCGTGTCGAGGTTGTCGACGGCAAAGGGGCGTCGGCGAGGAAAGATGATGAAGAACAAACTCTCATCAGCAGCACTCCATTCTATGCACGGAAGATTGAAAAAAATATCCGCCTTGCGTGCCAGGTATCCGTGACGGGAGATCTGATGGTGAAAACGTATCCGAAAGTCGAGCTGGATCGCGAGCGGACGAAGGAGATGATGATCAAGTCGGGTATTTCAGCGGTGTTTCTTCTTCTTTTCGGCCTCTTCTTTTTGGCGATGTTCCTTGACATGATTAAGATCATATGAAATATTAAAATGCAAAAATCAAAATTACAGATAAAAAATTAAAATGAATGCGCTTGTTAGATTAACGGAGCATCGCGGACCATTTTTTATATTTGCTGTGTAATTTTGCTTTTTCATTTTTGATTTTTGAATTTGCTTCTCCCCGCCATAGTTTCCTTCAATGAGAATTCTACTCGCATATTTTCGCCAGCGCGCTGTTCAAACTGCCGCGCTGGTCTATTTTCTAATTGCAGGGGGCCTCACGCAAGTACCGCTATTCAACTATGTCGGTTATGAATTCTCAGCGGCGATGACAATTCCGGCCGCGTTCATCAGCGGCCTGCTTACGGTTAGCTTCATCAGAAGACATATCCATCAACCGATCTCGAGGAAGATGTACCTTCTTGTTCTCGCTCACTACGGTATCGTCAACTTTGTCCTCCTCCTTGTTCCACTCGCCGTCATGAGCGCGAATGCGCTCGTCGTGAAGAATTGTTCGTTCACACGAGGGCTGATGTACTATGGGCTGCTGCCCGGCATAACGATGATATTCTCGATCTCGCTCGCGGCGGCAGCAGGGACTCTTTTCCGACATGCAAGACTGATAGTAGTTTCCATTATCCTCGGTATTCTTTCTCACATTCTCATCCTTACGTACGCCGAACCTCAACTCTTCGCGTACAATTTTGTTCTGGGATTTTTTCCCGGTATCACGTACGACGAAACACTGAGCGACGTTTCCACCCTGCTGGTGTACCGGGAGTTTACCCTCATTGCATCATTGTTCTTCACAGCCATATTTTTTCTTTCGGTCAGAATGCTTTGGCCCAACTACAAGTTTCACGAAAACGTCCAAGCGTTCAGGATTCGAAAAGGAGACACAGCGCTCTACGGAGCTGCGCTCCTGTGCCTGATGGTGCTGGCCTATGGACATTTCCAACGGGATGTGTTGGGGTTTCAATATTCAGACACAGATATTCAACGGCAACTTGGGGGAAGGGCGGCAACGGCACATTTTATTGTGTACTACCCGCCGGTGAAACTGACGGGCAGTGAATTGCAAATTCTGAAAGCGGAGGCTGAGTACAACTACAGCACTGTCGTATCCCGACTGAAAGAATCTCTTCATCCCGGCGAAAAGATTTCCGTCTATTTGTATCCTTCGGGTGAATCAAAGCATCGCTTCATCGGCACGTCGACCACGAATATTGCGAAGCCATGGCGGAAGGAGATACACCTTACGCTCGACTCGTTCGACGACACATTTCGTCACGAGTTGGTGCACGTGCTCGCGGCGAATATCGGCCTGCCGGTTGTGCGGGCGAGTGCGAGGATGGGTTTGAACGAAGGCCTCGCCACAGCTATCGACTGGAACTGGGGAGAATTTTCCCCGCACGAATATTCGGCAGCGTTGCAAAGGGAGAAATTGCTTGGCGATCCGGAAGAATTGTTTGCCTACACCGGATTCGCGACGCAACAGAGCTCGTACGCATATATCGTCACTGGTTCTATTTCACGGTACCTCATCGACCGTTTCGGGGTGAAGAGTTTCAAGGAGGCCTTTCCGGCCGCACATTTTGTCGAGTCGTACGGGTTGCCGCTTCATGCGTTGATCGCGGATTGGGAGAATTTTCTCAGGACGGTGGATGCATCCTCGCTCCCTCCCGAAACGATCAGGACCCTCTTTGCGCAGCAGTCGATATTCCGAAAAACATGCGCGCGCGTAACGGCGGAGCGAAACGCGAAAGCGGTACAGGCTATTCGTGTGAAAGATTATGCCGAAGCAGAGAATGAATTTTCAGCCTCGTTTGAAGATGCGCAAACAGCGTTTGCTCTCCGCGGACTGTATCTGTCACTGCTTGCCGGGAAGAAATATGACCTGGTTGTTGACTCCTACAATGCTTTGAATGAACGTTCCATGCTGCGATACAATCCCGGAATTCTTTTTCTTCTCGCTGATGCACTATGGCTTCAGGGAGAAGTTTTGCACTCTTTAGAGGTGTTTCGTCGTATCGAAGAAATGAAGTACAGCGAAGCCTACACGGAAAACGCAGCGTTGCGCCGCGTGATCGTGCGCGAGCCGCGTTTGAATCAACCGTTGCGCGACTATTTTTACGGGGGCGCGCCCGACTCAGTCCGCGCCGCCATCGTGACACGCCTTCTTCGGTCCGGCGAATCGCGCGTCGTCGGACAATATCTTCAAGCAGATGAGTTCTACCGCACGAAACAGTTCGCCGAGGCAGGAGAGGAATATCGCGCGATCGTGCCGGCGTTTTCCGATGGCGTTCTTTCGTATATCTGCGCGATGAATGCTGCTCGCGCGCTCTACCGCGCCGGAAAATTCGAGGCAGCAAAAGGCATGTTTTGGCAAGCGCAAAATTTTACCCAGTCTCCGACGGTGGTGAAACAGATTAATGAATGGATTGAACGATGCGATGCGGTCGCGAATCAAATAGAATGAACACCCGTTCCCTTCCGGTGTATATGCTCGCTGCCGCTGCAGTATTCTCCGGCTGCGCGCCCAGCTCCGAGGCTCTCGTCCAGTGTTTTTACGTCACGCAATCGTCCCAGCATGCACTCCCTGCATGTGAAGTGTATTCGCTCAGCGTCAAGGCAAAAGAAGGTCGAAGAGTCCCGACTCCTCGGGGCGTAGACGATTCGTTGAACAGTAGGCTCGACGTCTATGTTCAAACACAGTACTCACAGCTTCATTTTGAAAGAAACGATGAGCTGTTTAAGGGATCATATACCGTTTCGTTTATCGTACGCGATCTCAACGAATCGGTCGTCCGGAGTAAAGATGTGGAGCGATCGCTGGTTGCACGATCGTACGGCGAGACGGTTTCTTCACGCCGCGATGCCTTTCTTCAGACATTTTTTCTTTCTCCCGGCACGTATCGGCTCGACATTATCATCGTCGACAACAGTTCCGGTTTGCGCCAACGGCACCGCCGGAAAGTCGAAGCGAAGAATTTTTCAACTGAAAATTTTTGTGCAAGCGATTATCTCCTCTTTGAAAATGCGCAGAGCGACCAACGGGGGATTTCTCTCAGGCCGATGTTTCCTTCCGAGCTTTCCTTCGCACGCGATTCAATCGGTATGTTCCAGGAAGTGTACAACCTGCAGAGCGGAGACACGGTGCGGCTTCATCTTGCATACGCATGTCCCCCCCGCGAAGAGCTCGCCAAACCTGTGTCGAAGTCAACACCGTATCTTCTGCGACCGTCCCAATGCATTCGACCGGCAGATTCGACGTATTATAGCAGCGATTCGGTTTTCATCGCGGGAACAAACGGCACGGTGCAAATCTTCCAATATTTTCCCAAGCCGGCGGTGGGTGTAAGCTCAATAACCCGAACGGTATATCATTCCCGGAACGGTATCGGCGACAGCAGCGTCAACACAATCAAAACTTCCATATATCCATCCACATTTCCACGCTATTCCGGCGTCGATGAGGAGATCGCTGCTTTGTCCGCCATAGCGCGAGGCGATGAGGTAGACAGCATGCGAACCGGCAGCTTGCCAATCGAGCGGAGAATTCGCATTACAATGTTTTGGGAGAAACATGGCGGTGCGATCCGGCAAAAAGAATTCGACGATCGCGTCAGAGAAGCGAATGAATTATTTTCAGCTTGCGTCGAAGGATGGAAAACTCCGATGGGAATTACGTATATTATTTGTGGACCGCCCGAGTACGTTGAATGTCAGGGATTCGGCAATGAAATTTGGTATTACGACCTGGGGGGCAATCGTGCACTGTCTGTCCCATTTCGGCTGAACCTCGAGAACGAATTTGGAAAATATTACGAAATCATTCCCTTCTCGGTGAATGATTATCTTTGGCAGCAATTTGTCGATCGCTGGAGAAGACAGTAGAGTGCAATTAAGAATTCGGAACTAAAAACCACGACACCGGACCCCGGACACCGGACCCCGGACTTTGGACTCAGGACCCAGGACTCCGAACCACGGACTCAGGACTAATAACATCATCCCGTCCCCAACTACGCCACATATACCGAGACAATTTCAACGTATTTTACTCACGCGTTTGAAGTACATCGGCGATATTGTGCTGACGACGCCGCTCATTCATACTCTGCGCGATGCGTATCCAGGTGCATATATCGCGTACCTCGGCGACAGCAATGGTGTCTCGCTGCTTGAGCACAATCCGTATTTGAATGAAATTTTTCCGATCGACTTCGCCCGGAAAGCCTGGGCGCAGCAACTGAGGCTCTTTGCTCAACTCTATCGAAAGCGATTTGACCTTGTTGTTGACTTGTTCTGTAATCCGAGGAGTGCGTTACTTTCGTACGCCACACGAGCGCCGGTTCGTGTTGGGGGAGATTTGCGGGGCCGCGGCAGGCTCTACACCATTCGGTTGAAAGACGACGGCACGCCGAAATCGGCAATTGATTTTCACTACCAGTCTCTCAAAGCTGTCGGCATCCAGCCGAAATACTATGACACCGAGATTTTTTTGACCGACGACGAAAAGAAAGAAGCACGCCGCTATCTGCAATGGCAGGGTGTCGATTTCGGAAGGCCGGTCGTCGCAATCCACGCCGGCGCAACGTGGGACAACAAAATGTGGCTGAAAGAAAGCTTTGCGAAGTTGATGGATTTGATTTCCGCGAAGCTGGGAGCCGAAATTCTTCTTAGCCCAGGTCCCGACGATCAGGATCTGATGAAGTATCTCAAGGAGAAAACGTTCGGCCGTGTTCACGTCCTGCCGGTGCTGCCCGTTCGCCAGCTAGCCGGCGTGCTCTCGCAATGCAAAGTTTTTGTCTCTAACGATTGCGGGCCGATGCATATCGGGGTCGCCGTAGGGACGAAGACGATCGGGATATTTGGACCGGAACCGGTTGATATCTGGTTTCCCTATGACCGCGGGAAAGGTCATATGCCGATGTTCAAAAAAATATTTTGCTCGCCGTGCCGCACTACGACTTGCTTCCGCACCGGCGATGAGTACCTGGAGTGCATGAAGCTGTTGAGCGTGGGAGAAGTTTACGACGCCGTAAAGGAAAGGCTCTAGTACGTTCTCCATTGTCAAATTTGTATCTTAAGGGCCATGCGACATCGGGTCCCACGCGTCGAGATAAAGGGCACCGAGATCTACTTATGAAAAAAGGCAACTACTCAGCCACAAAGTCACAAAGACACGAACAATTTTCTTTGTGCCTTGCCTGCCCGCCGCTTGCCTGCTGAACAGCTTTTTCGGCAAGCAGGCTGCGCTTTGGCAGGCGGGGTGCCTTAGTGGCTG
>JAGVPT010000213.1 GCA_020052095.1 Bacteroidota bacterium
TACACAGGCTAGAATCGCTTGGACTCAAAGTCACTGTGCAGGAACTCAACGAAGCCGCATAGTTCAAAGATAAGTGTATTTTCATAGCAGATACTCATTTACACAATTATCGTCGGCCACTGGATCTGGCAGTGTTCTCCTTCAAAGCGCTGCACGAGTTTTCGAAATCCATCCGGGACCGGCATTGGAGCGTTTGATTGTGGATCCAGCCAAACGTGCACAGCGACATTTTCCGCGATAACCTCTTTCGTCGAATCGCGCTCAAGAAATCCCTCAAAAATAAAACTCGAGTTCCGAATGGAAGATATGCGCGAGTATACGTTAAGCGTGTCCCCGAAACGTGCAGGGGTCAGATAATCCAGTTCATTACGCGCGAGTACGACCTTTGCGTTCGTATTGATAGCATTGACATCGACTTTTGCCCCGATTCGGTTCAAGTACTCAATACGCCCGATTTCGAAATAGTGAAGGTAGATTGCATTATGGACAATCCCCTGCCAATCGATTTCATAATTGCGGACCGACACTTTCGTTTGGTGGGCAAAAAGCTTTTTATCCATGTCAACCCAAAGTATTCTTGATAATCTCCGCCGCCTGCTTTACTTGTTCCGAAGAAACGTCGAGATGCATTACAGCACGGATGCTGGTGTACGTTCCGAGGGTGACGAGAACGCCTTTCGATTTCAGCAGCGCAATAATCTCGTCCGGATGTTTACCGGACTTCTCCACGTTGATCAGGAGAATATTCGTTTGGACTGCTTCCATGTCGATGGAGAGTCTTGGCAATCGCGATAATTCGCTCGCGAAGAACTTCGCCTTATCGTGGTCCTCTTTCAACCGCTCGACATTGTGTTCTAATGCGTACAGTGCGCCGGCCGCGATGATCCCCGCTTGCCTCATTCCCCCGCCAAAAACCTTTCGCCACTTTCGGACGCGTTCGACAAATGCGGCAGTGCCAACAGTTGCGGAACCAACGGGCGCACCCAGCCCTTTCGAAAAACAGACGGAGACCGAATCAAAATATTGCGCATATTCTTTTGGATGAATTCCAGTCGCAACCCACGCGTTCCACAGCCGCGCGCCGTCGAGATGCATAATCATCTCATGTTCGCGTGCGAACTCGGCGATGCGCTTAATTTCATCGAGTGGATAAATCGTTCCCCCGGAACGATTGTGCGTATTTTCCAGGCAAATCATGCGCGAGCGGGGCATGTAGTATGCTTTTGGGCGTACTGCAGTGACAAGTTGATCCGCACGGATGACTCCGCGGACCCCAGGAAGGGTTTTCACCTGGACGGAGGAAATGAGAGCAGGCGCGGCGGTCTCGTAGTTGAAAATATGTGCATCCTGTTCGCAGATGATTTCATCGCCGGGTTCAGTATTCGCTTTGATGGAAAGCTGATTTCCCATCACTCCGCTCGGAACGAACAATGCTTTTTCTTTCCCGAGCAACGCGGCGACTTTTTCCTGCAGCGCGATGACGGTCGGGTCTTCGCCGAACACATCATCACCGACCTCTGCATTCGCCATCGCCTGCCTCATGGCGGCCGATGGTTTGGTAACTGTGTCACTTCGTAGATCTATGTAATTCATCGTGATTGCCTTCTTTGCTTACTCAAGTTGACCGTTCTCTTATTATAACCAGGAATTTGGGTTGTCTTAATGAATCGACTAGAAGCAAGAAACTGCGCGCCAGCGAACAAAGGTAAGAGAACGGTCAACTCAAATTGCTTACATGGACTTTCGTGATCTGAAATATGTGAACAAACTCGCAAGAAGAAATAACCCGGAGATTGCGCCCGAGGTTCGCGCGAGCCAGTCACCGTACCTGGTGTAAAACGTCTGTTCGGTCCTGGGCTCAATCGCACGGTTGATTACAGTCTCAGTGTACATCTGCGTAGCATTGTACAGTCTCCCCATCGGATCGATGAAGGATGAAATTCCGCCGTTTGCACATCGTACAACCCACCGTCGATTTTCAATGGAACGTAAGATCGCAAATTGGTTATGTTGCCGTGCGCCCGATGTATTCCCCCACCAACTATCGTTGGTGATGAAAACCAAGTACTGTGCGCCGCGTTTCACGAACGAGGCGACGAACTCGGGAAAAATAGATTCGTAACAGACCATCGCCAGAAATTGGGAATGGCTGATTGCATCATTGAACACCGTACTGTCTTTTCCAATTCCCCAATTGCTGATGCCGACGTTCCAACGCAAGGGTTCGATGAGATACGGGACAGCGTTGGCATAGGGAATTCGTTCAGCGAACGGAACGAGCCTCATCTTTGCATATCGCTGGAACCGCTGATCGCGGGGCTGCACGAAAAAGATCGAATTATATGAGTCATAATGAATTGTGCTTCCTCGAATCACGCTACTCGAAGTTGGAGCATCGCCTTCCCCATAAAACTGAAAACTCGCGTAGCCGCTGACAACGGAGATTCCCAAGCTATCAATCTCAGCTTTGAATCTCGAGTATTCTTGCCAGTACGTAGGAAGGTCGAAGAGGATAGCCGTCTCGGGCCAAATGGCCACTTGCACGCCATTCTTCTTCAGCTGGCGAGTCATCGAGAGCATTTTGTCGACCATGCCCCATCGTGCTTGGGCGGACATTGCACCCTCCCATTTCTCCCATGGATCAAGATTCGGCTGGACGACTGCTACATTGAGTTTGCTCGAAGCCGGATTCGTGAAGCGATTCTCGTCGACGGTGCCGCTGTACAGATCAGGCAGGAGATAGACGATGACGATTGCGGCGCCAAGGTACACATTCCGCTTTAGTGATCTATTCTCCGAGTTCCTCAGCGATCGGACCAACAATAAAAAAAAGAGGACATTGATAACAAGAATCCAGAACGAGATTCCGTACACACCGGTGTATTCAGCGAATTGGATCTTGCCAAGCTGATAGGTCTGCGAGTTTCCGAGTGTGAGCCACGGGAAAGAAAATTCTCCGACCGCATGAAGCCATTCAAACGTAACCCATACAAAGGGGAGCGCCATAAGGCCGGCAGTCAATCCATAATTCCGTCGAATCGTCAAATACGCTAAGACAATCAGACTGAAAAAGAACGGTTCCCACACTAGCACTAATCCTCCCCCAAACATCAGATACGGATCCTTCGCATGCGTGTAGCCTCCTACCCAATAGAGGGCAATGCATGATGCGATGAAAAAAGAAAAGTATGAGTAGAGGATTTGTTTGCGAAGTGAGCCGAGCCGTTCGATCAGGAGGAGCAACGGCACCAACGAGACGCACGCCAGCACACCGAGGGGGAATGGCGGAAACGAGCAACCGAACAGGACGCCGGTCGAGACGGCAAGGATACGGTTCGTTCGTGTTGCGCGTTTCGTTTCAATGAAATTATCCACGAAGACTATAAAATCAAAAGGTACGTTGGATGAATGTAGAAAGAACTATCGAATTTTGCAAATTGCCTTTACGCCTTCTCGCTGGAAGCCTTGCGGAAATACTTGCTATCGATAAATTCCCAGGCGGCGATTATTCCGAGCGCACAGGCGCTCCCAACAAGTGCTCCTCCCAGAATATCGGACGGATAGTGCACCCCCACATACGGTCGCGAGAGAGCGATGAGTGTGGCAAAAGAATACCATCCCCAGGCATATTTGCGGTAGTAGCGAGCCAGGATCGTAGCGCCCGCAAAGTTGTTCACAGCATGAGACGAAGGAAAGGAATACCCGCTTCCGCAGTCGACCAGGACCCGAACCCCTTTCAGAACGAAACAAGGCCGGAGCCGGTTAACCATCCCTTTTAAAAGTGAGCTGCTGACCTGGTCACTCACCACGATCGTCAGTACAAGGAGGATGCCGGCCGTTCTTCCCGTTCGCCCTCCTTTAATCATCAACCAAATCCACATCAGCCCGATGATAATCAGTGCTAATTTTTGCTTGTTAAGATCGGTCAGGAATGGCATTAGCCAATCCAATACCGGATTGCTGAGTGAGCGGTTGATGAAGAAGAAAATCGCCTTGTCTATCGAGTAAAGAAATTCCACTATAATTTCTTGTTCCGTAAATAAAGCCGACGGATACCCCACGCGATGAGAGCCGATATCACAATACCCGACACAATTTGACTGTACGTGGATAAATACAACGCAACAGAATTCCAATTCTTTCCAAGAAGAGCGCCCGCATAGATCATCAACCAATTCCAAATCAATGCACTGACACCGCACAGCAGAGTTGTGCGCAGAACTTTAAGTTTTGAGAGCCCTGCAAAGAAGGAAACGACGGAGCGTGTGCCGGACAAAAATCTATTTACAACGATTATCCAATAGCCGTACTGGCGGAACCATTCTTCCACGGTGTGTATGCTATCGAGAGAAAGAAAAGTGAGTTTTCTTCTCTCAATAATTGACTCGCCGAACCAATCCCCCACCTTATACATTGTCAGGAAACCGGTAATACTCCCCGCGGTCGTCAAGATGAGAGCGATCGTAAAATCTATCGTTCCCAATCCAACCAAATATCCGCCGAACACCACGAGCACATCGCTCGGCGAGGGAGGAATAATGTTTTCAATGTACGAAATGGCAAAGAGCAGACAGTAAATGAGGAGAGGACTAAGCGTTTCGAGACTATGGATGAATGGTTCCAAAGGCGGGCGCGAATGCTTGTTATTTTGAGTTGACTTGGGCGACCGCATAGGCAACAGCCCCGTCACCGGCTCCGATGAACCCCAGGCCTTCGTTTGTCGTTGCCTTAACAGACACGCAACCTATCTTGACGTGAAGAGCGTGTGAGATATTCTCACGCATCTTTTCGACATATGGCGCAATTTTGGGCTCCTGCAGAACTATGGTTGTATCAATGTTGTTAATGGCAAAACTCTTCTCGGCAATGAGATGTGCAACATGCGACAAAAGAGTAAGGCTTGATATGTTCTTGTACTTCGGATCGGTGTCTGGGAAATGTGTGCCAATGTCGCCCGCGGCGGCAGCTCCGAGGAGCGCATCTGCGATCGCGTGGGATAAAACATCAGCGTCGGAATGCCCAAGCAACCCTTTCTCAAATGGAATTTCGACTCCCCCCAGGACGAGTTTTCTCCCAGTGGCCAGTCGATGAACATCAAAACCAAAACCAATTCGGGTCATTGCTGATTTACGATTTTCGATTTGCGATTTACGATTGCCGCGCGATCTTCCGGTGGTTCCTACTTGATTGAAAATCCTAGGAACAAGTTCTTCGGCTCACTCCATTCAACGCGCAAATCGTTGACCTGGGCGGAGCGCGGTCCGAGTTTCAACTGCTGAAGGAGCTCTTCGACAAGGGAGCGGTCGCCTTCAACCTCCACAGAAACTGTTCCGTCATAATTATTCCTCACAACGCCCTTCAATCCAAGTTGGACCGCATGATGATTGACAAACCAACGATACCCTACTCCCTGGACAAGACCGCGCACGGTAATAGCAGCGTGAACCTCCATACTTCCTGATCTCGAAAATTATTTCTTTCAAAGCCCTCTCAAAAACCCTGCCGTCCCTACATCGATCCTCTTCGATTCGTTGTGGATAGGTCAGGTTGAACAATTTCCTCATCGGTCTTGCGGATATTTCGCAATCACTCTTCTTCTGCCAAATTCAGATTCCAATGGAACTTCTTGAAGAAATTATCCGACAATTCGGAGACGAGAATGCCAATTACAATGACGACGCCTCCGATCACTCCCAACATACCCAAAATTTCACCTAAAACAAAGTATGCCAGCACAGCGGATATCACCGGCTCTAATGTGAACAAGATTCCCGCACGCGTCGGCGTCGTATCTTTCTGGAAGCGTGTCTGCGTGTATGTCGTAACTACGGTCGAGAGGAACGCCGTGTAGAACAAGAGTCGTCCGAGGTTCCACGTGAAGTGAATGTACGTCTGTTCAAATGGGACAAGCAGCCAACCGAGGAGCGCAGTGAATGCGATTTGAAGGAATGCGACAGGAAGGAATTCCTCCTCCTTCGTGAAGATGTCGAGATAGACGATATAGATGCCGAACAGGAACGCACCGAGAAGAGTCAACGCATCGCCGAGATTAAAACCCGAGCTGCTCGGCGATGTCAGGAAATACAACCCGAGTGTTACGATCACGACGCCGATCACGTTCCCGGGTTTCGGTAGACGCCGCTCGATAAACAGTTGGGCGATAGGAGTAAATACGACCATCATTCCGGTGATGAATGCCGACTTTGACGCGGTGGTGATGTTGAGGCCGTACGTTTGAAGCGTAAGCCCAGCGCCGAGGAGCGCGGCGAGAACGCCGCTTTTCCAGACAGCAGAGCGTTGAATTGAGCGCAGATGTCGAAAGAAAATTGCTCCGAAGAGGAGCGATCCCAGCGTAAAACGAATTGCCACAAACAAGAAAGGCGAAACATCTTCGAATCCCAGTTTTATGATAACGAAGGATCCGCCCCATATGAACGTCGTCGAAAGTAGGACGAGCTCGGCTTTTCGTCGCGGTGTCATCCTTAAGTCTTGGCGCTCCCGTATTGATCGAAGAAATCTCCCCATTTGGATTCTCTTCTGACTTTGCGCATCATGCTCTTCCCTTTCAAGGGCCACCACAAATAATCGTGATAGAGGTACGAGCCGAACACAAATCCGTATACCAACGGAGTGTGGAAAAGGAGTTTCTGAATAGACTTTAACGGTCCGAACCAGAATAAATCACCTGCAAGACTCGCGAAGTTATCGCCGACCGTGAATCCAAAATTCACATTCGTGATATCCTCGCCGACAATCTCGATCTCCCGCGGATCGGCGCAGCCGAGTTTGTCTTCATGGGCCAGGCGCAGGTATTTGATGCTCAGCGGGTCGAAGCCCATCATTTTTGCTGCGACCGCGTCGATAGCAACCTGGTCGGCGCTTGCGAGAATGTAGTCCTTTTCGACGGGGATCATCGTGCGGGGTCCCGGGCCATTGCCGCAGAGTGTTCCGTCCATCACGGCAAAAATGCCGGAATGAATTTCCTTCTGAATTGCGAGAAGATCGACCAGGGTCTCGTGAATCCACGTATGTGTGTAGTGACGGCGGGCGTTGAGCAATCCGCCAAACGCGTTTTTCATCGCGCCGGTGGTCGTCGTGTAGATATGCGTCTTCACCGTTGGAAGATGGACGATATTTTTTCCGACAAAGTATTCGGGAATGTGGATTCCATGTGGATAGACTTTGTGCAGTGCGTGCATTTTTGCTTTCGGTTCGTAGCGGATCCACTTGATCTCGTCCGATTCAAAATTGTACCGCTCTTCTATCCCGTATTTTTTGTAGATTGGCGCGAGTTTGTTCATCTTTTCGCCCCGATAGGGATCCGTCACGACGGTGTTGTTATGAACGGAGACCAGGTCGTCGAAGCCTGCACTCTGCAATCCCTTTACTGTTCCCTCTAATTGCCATGGAGTGGTGTTAGCACTCAAATATGGAAAATGCCAGCTGATGTTGTCCTTCAAAATTGTTGGACAAGATTTTGACAGCGCCTTCTCAACATCGGCAAGCTTTAACAGTTTCTCATAGTCGCTGAGAACAGTAGGCGGATGGGTTTTTAACACTGCAACCCGGGAACGAGTCATAGATCAGTCCAAAAATTGTTATAATTTGTTTGAATAAATATAGAAAAATTTCTTGTAAGTCACCAACAGATGGGGTAGTCTCTGATTTACATTGGGAAGGAGAGTCTCGTTAGTGGACTCCATCTTCTTTTTAAGCACCACCCCTCAATCCCCTCCTCAAATGAGGAGGGGAAGGCACGTAGTGCCAGGGGTGGTGGCAAACAATCGGATAGCTTGAAAAAAGAATCGGGGATTCACAACATAAGAATCAGGCGGCGAGTGGTTTTTTGGCTGGTTGGTGTGTCTTTTGTAACGATTCGCCGCGAAGCTTCCATAACAATCTAAAAAGCAATAGCGCTGCTACGAGCGTAGCGTAAACGATTTGCCGGTATGTAACCACTTTAACCAACCAGATGTAATGGATACATGCACCAACGGCGGTAATGTAGATCAAGCGGTGAAGGATGTCCCAACGTCTCCCCCCGAGCCGACGTATCATCTTCTGGGTCGATGTTACGGCTAGCGGAATCATGAGAACGAAGCTCGCGAATCCGATCATAATGAATGGTCGCTTAGGAATGTCTTTGAGGATAGCTCTCCAATCGAAAAATTGATCAAGCCAGATATACGTTGTGAAATGAAGCGAGCCGTAAAAAAAAGCAAACAATCCGATCATTCGCCTGAATGTGATGAGGCCATGCAAGCGTGTGATTCTTCTGAGAGGTGTGATTGCGAGAGTTGCGACAATGAAACGGATGGTCCAGATTCCGGTCTCATTCGTAATGTCGGAGATCGGATTCGCGCTGAGGTTCCCGTTCAGCCCATTCCATGCAAGGAGAATGAGGGGCGCGAGACACAACACAAAGACACTCGATTTGATCAGTGATTTCTGGATTTTGTCCCTCTGTACGAAATTCGTACTATGGTTTTTTTGAATTTCACTCTACAATTTGGAGCTTTCCGTCGTTGTACATATCGCGGAAAGCACAAATTGAAAATCGCAAATCGCAAATCGCAAATTCTAGAAGTCTTTCCTGAGATCCATCCCCGAATACAAACCTGCGACCTGGTCTGCGTACCCGTTAAACATCAGTGTCTTTCTCTTGAAGAACTCCCCGATCCGCCTCTCACGTGCCTGACTCCACCGCGGATGATCGACTTCGGGATTGACGTTGGAATAGAAACCGTACTCGTTCGGAGTGGCAAGATTCCACGCTGTAGGCGGCAGAGATTCGACGAAACTGATTTTCACAATCGATTTAATGCTTTTGAATCCGTACTTCCACGGTACGACCAACCGGATCGGCGCGCCATCCTGATTCGGAAGCGATTTTCCATACAGACCGACCGCCAAAAGAGACAACGGATGCATGGCCTCATCCATTCGGAGTCCTTCCACATAAGGCCACCGAAGCGCAGAGGTTCGTTGCCCCGGCATTTCATCTGGCGCAAATTTCGTTTGGAACGCCACATACTTTGCTTTGGAGGCGGGCTCGACTCGTTTAATAAGATTGGCAAGCGGGAATCCAAGCCACGGAATGACCATCGACCAGCCTTCGACGCAACGATGCCGATAGATGCGGTCTTCCATCGACTCCCCTTTCAGAATATCTTCGAGGTGGTACACAGCCGGTTTCTTGACGTGGCCATCGACTGCAACCGACCAGGGCTGGGTCTTCAGCGTTCCGGCGTATTGCGCAGGATCATCTTTGTCGACGCCGAATTCATAGAAATTGTTGTACGAAGTAATATCCTTGAACGGTGTCAACTCTTCTTTGGTGTCGGACTGACTTGGATGATTCGGTTTCCATGTTCTGGAGTCCTGTGCGTGCGCGATCGAAATATTTTTTGGCAAGAGAGAGAGAGCGGCAGCCCCTGCAACAGCAAGCGAGGCGGTGCGCATGAACTCCCTCCGATTCCGGTACAGCCCCTCGTCAGTGATTTCTGATGGATTGATATCATTCTTGCGGTTGGCAGCCATGGCTTCCTCAAAATTATTTATGGATTTCGTCTCTTACAACGGCGCGGAGAAACTATTCGTTCCCGGAAGTTGCGACGGCGCGAACTGGGTTGGATGGAAACTCGCGTGGGCTAAATACGATAAATGATAAGGACACACGTAAGGAACCACAAACAGAGATTGACAAACATGGGGACGTCCTTCAAAATGATCGCGACGCTGTTTTCGCCCATGTTTTTCTTGAACACGAGGAAAAGATAACGGAAGATTCCGAAGAGGACAAAAATTGTGGTAAAAATAAGATATTCCGTTCCGAACACTTTAACAGTCCGGTCCGCGACAGTATAAAGCGCGTACGATATCGCCATGCCAGACGCTGTGATCATCATCGTGCTGTCGAGGAAATGAAGGTCATAGTGTTGCAAGACTCTCCGTTCCGAGTCGGCATGAACGCTCTGGAAGAGTACAATTTCACCCCGTCGCTTCGCTGTTGCCAGAAACAGCGAAAGGAACATTGTGCACAACACTATCCATTGTGAAATCATAACCTCGATGACTTCGGCTCCTCCGATCACCCGCAGCATGAATCCCGAGGCAATGATGAACACGTCGAGAATGACGACATTCTTCAACGCAAGAGAATACAAGAATTGCAGTATGAAGTAAGACAGAAGCGTGATTCGAAATCCGATGTGCAGCGGTAGGGAAAGCCACGTCGCGAGGAGTATGAGAATTGCGATCATGACCCGGGCTGCGGCAAGAGATACCGCCCCCGAGGCGATGGGTCTATTCCGCTTTTGAGGATGAGCTCGATCCGCCTCCCGGTCGAAAATATCGTTGAGTATGTAGACCGCATTTGAAACAAGGCAGAATGAAATGAACCCCTTTAATCCCAGGAGAAAAAAATCGAGCTCGAACAAGTGCTTTGAAAAAACAAGCGGAGCGAAAACAAAGGTATTCTTAATCCACTGGGTGGGACGGAGAAGACGAATGTAAGCAGTCATCGTTTTTAACGAATGGTGTGTCGAAAAAATTGACCCCGCCGCGTTCACGAGGCTTAAAACACAGCGGGCTCTTCATAGATTCCAAAGTGCTCTATCAAGGCATTGCACATTTCGCCGAGCGTCGCGTACGCGCGCGCTGCATCGAGAAAACGAGGCATGAGGTTCGAGCCATCTACAGCGGCCTGTTGAAGCGAAGCAAGCGCTTGATCGACGGCGGCGCTATTTCTGCTCTGCCGCAAATCGGCGAGACGTTTCCTTTGTTTCACTTCCACTTCGGGTGAAATTGTGAGAATCGGAATTTCGAGTTGCTCATTCTCCTCTTCATACTCATTCACGCCGACGATAATTTTTTCCTTCCTGTCAACTTCGCTTTGATAGCGATACGCCGCTTCGGCGATTTCGCGCTGAAAGAATCCTTCTTCGATTCCGGGAATTACTCCGCCGAGAGCGTCGATTTTTTCAAAGTATTGCTCTGCTTCTACTTCCATGCGAGTAGTCAACGCTTCGACGAAATAGCTTCCTGCCAACGGGTCGATTGTGTTGGCGACTCCGGTTTCTTCTGCGATAATTTGCTGAGTGCGAAGGGCAATTTTCACGGCTTTGTCTGAAGGAAGAGCCAACGTCTCGTCCATTGAGTTTGTATGGAGCGATTGTGTTCCTCCCAGAACACCCGCCAATGCCTGCAGGGCAGTCCGGACGATGTTATTCTCCGGCTGCTGGGCTGTGAGCGAGCATCCGGCGGTCTGCGTGTGGAACCGGAGCATCCAGGACTTTGGATTTTTGGCGCCATACTTATATTTCATCCTCTTCGCCCAAATTCGACGCGCGGCCCGGAACTTTGCTATCTCCTCGAAGAAATCGAGATGGGAGTTAAAAAAGAATGAAAGGCGAGGCGCGAATTCGTCGAGGTCCATCCCGGCAGCGATGCCGGCTTCGACATACGCGAAACCATCGGCGAGGGTAAATGCTAACTCCTGCACGGCGGTTGATCCTGCCTCGCGTATGTGGTATCCGCTTATGGAGATAGGATTAAATTGCGGAAGCTCTTTCGCACAGTACGTAAACATGTCGGTAATGATCTTCATCGATGGCTTAGGAGGATAGATCCATTCCTTCTGTGCGATGTATTCCTTCAGGATGTCTGCCTGGATTGTCCCTCTCAGTTCCTGCGACTTGACGCCTTGCTTTTCAGCGACCGCAATGTAAAAAGCAAGCACCATTGCTGCCGGAGCATTAATCGTCATCGAGGTTGAAACGTGATTGAGTGGGATTCCACTGAAGAGAATTTCCATGTCCGCCAGCGAGCTAGCAGCAACACCGCAGATTCCGACCTCGCCTTCTGAAAGAGGATCGTCGGCATCTCTCCCCATCAACGTTGGGAGATCGAAAGCGGTCGAAAGGCCAGTCTGGCCATGTTCCAAAAGGTACTTGAATCGTTCATTGGTGTCTTCGGGAGTTCCAAAGCCAGCAAATTGGCGCATCGTCCACATTTTTCCGCGATACATGTTGTGGTGGACGCCGCGTGTGTACGGAAATTCCCCGGGAAAGCCGATATCAGCAAGGTAATTGATATTCTCGATATCGTCCGGCGTGTACAGAACGTCGATTGGAGCGCTGCTCACCGTGGTGAACTTCGCATTTCTCTTCTTCCCTGACTTCTCGGCACGCTCGCTCCACTCCCGCTTGGCTCGCTTGATTGAATCCATATCATTCAGAGTTGCCATTCCGGCCTTCCCTTCAGTTATTATTCATAGAAATTTGTTATGCAATCAGTCAGTAAATACGTGCTAACTGCTCAGCCACAAAGAAACTATGTTAAGAGTCAAGTACCGGGTAGAGATTTATCTAGCATAGTTCATTGAAAAAGGAGTATTGTGTTTTAACATAGCGTACATGA
>JAGVPT010000074.1 GCA_020052095.1 Bacteroidota bacterium
TCTCCGTTCACGAATTGTTTGTATTGCTGTAACCTTTCCCCCACAGGGAGTACATTTTCAAAATCGTGCGTCGGAAATAATTACTTTTGACACAGTCTCCATCCCTTTGGGAGTGGCAAAGTTTTCATTCTGCTGTGTGTAACGTGAGTAACCCATATATCCGCTCCGCCAAAGGCGCCCGCCAGCCATCGGTCGGGCTGGGATCAGCCCGCCAGCCATCGGTCGGGCTGGGATCAGCCCGCCAGCCATCGGTCGGGCTGGGATCAGCCTCCGGCTGAAATGTCTTTCGGCTCAAATCGGAACAGCGCGCTGATCTTATTCGATAAAATATTCTGCCAGCCGTCAATTGTGCAACCGCCAATCGGAGGCCGGCACTACACTACTCTTAAAATTTCTCAGTAGCTATTTCTATCAGAAATTTCTTCACTTCTTCTTTGGTAACTTCTGTGTTAACAAACTCCACTTCCTCACTGTAATCTATATCGTCGAAGTAAGACAATTGTTCTTTAAAAAGTTTGTCATTAAAAAAGTGATTAAACAGTTCTTTCGCTTTTTTCACAATGTCATCAAATGAATAATATTTCGCCAGGATAAAATAAAGGTCGACGTAATCCTTCCACTTTGCTCTTCCTCCCAGAGCGTACGCTTTCATTGCCGCCAAGTCTACCAACGACGGCATTGTTATAATTTGTTCAAAATTCAGAAGGGGCTGAATGATATGCGGGTATTGAAAAAAAGTCGTCTTCACACCTTTAACAACAATATGCAATTGATCGACTGCTTCAAATAAAATATCCGTTGTCGGATAACCGCTGTCTTCAATAACATTTTTTATCTGTTTTCTTTTAAGATTTTTCGGTGTAAACAAATCGAAATCAACAGACCTCCTGTGCCCAATTTGAAGAGCAATCGCTGTTCCCCCAGCCATATAATAATCCTTTGAAAACTTCTGAATCAAAGGAAGTAATTCTCTCTGCTCTTTAGTTAATATTTCTTTGAACATGCCTGTCAAAATAGAGCTTGAAGAAATGTTTCGTTCTCAGTTTGTAATTGATCCTTCTTCTCGATATTTGTTGATAAAAAATTTCTGCAACTTTTTCAGTCCCGAGCAATTCAAATAATCGTTTTATGTCGTTCCCATTTCCGAAACATAAAATGGTTTCCACTAGAAACTCCAAGCTTATTCTTTCTTTCGCATCTTCTTTAATATACCAAAATAAGCTGCTGTGTTCCTTGATAAATTTCTTTATTTCTTCTCGGTGTTCAGGCATAAGAATTTATTTACTGATGTCACGCAAAACGCAGGAAATATTGCCACTGCCAACCCAAAGGGTTCCTTCGGAAAGGCATCACTTTGTGAAAAGTCACCCCGCCTGCCAAAGCGAAGCCTGCTTGCCGAAAAAGCTGTTCAGCAGGCAAGCGGCGGGCAGGCAGGACACTAAGAAATGCAAGAAATCCTATTCAACATCTCACTCAGTAAAGCGTCCTTTATGGAATCTTTGAGTCTTAGAGCCTTCTGCCAATGGCATCCCTTTGGGAGTGGCAAAGTTTTCATTCTGCGCGTAACGTGGGTTACTTAGCCACCCCGTAGAAAACACGGGGTAAACTCCGTCACCAAGACACTAAGAAATGCAAGAAATCACAAGTTCACTTTGTGACTTAGTGCCTTGGTGGCAAAGTTTTCATTCTGTGTGTAACGTGAGTTAATAAGATTGTTTTACTTCGTCACCTGCACAATCGCCACGGTTATTGCCGCGAGGCTTGCCAAAACGGTAGCCCCGGCGCTGACGATCGATAACGTTTTGCCTTCTCAACGAGTTGTCTATCTACGATTCTACGAATCGTAGATTCGTAGAACGACCCTTCGGTCGACGACTCCCTACGGGTCTACCGACCCGTAGGGTCGTAGACGACTCGTCGAGGTCGATAGACCCATGGGGAGTTGTCAACAGTATTTCTTCACTTCCCTATCTGCGTTTCCACAAGTCCATCGAGTACAGCTCAACGAGTTGAGTTGTCAACAACAAAATCTCTTGCTTGCGCAAGCCACGGTTGCACATCATCTACTCGAAAACGAATAAAATCTGCGTAGTCTCCTTTTTGACGATTATCAAAAAGAAGATCATAGAACATGCCCAGTGCCGGTGAAACCTCGTTGCTTTTGATAAAATATTGATGAGTCTGCTCTAAAAAGGTATTTTTAAGAAAATAATTGCCAAATTTAAACCGGATTCGATAGCTAAAAGTTGAAATTAGACCTTTTTAGATTCGACTCATTGATGAAACATTGTTCGACTCCTCTACGAGGTCGTAGACCCGCTGTGTTTTGCCGAGGCCAGCTCTCGCGTAAGCAACAAAGCACTCACAGCATAAAAACATGCATAGTACAGACGATTGACCGCAGTGTTCACGTGCCCCTTTTCAAGCATCACCGCGGCCTCTTCGAGCGTTTCCCCTGCACGCTCCATGCGATACCGAATCAATGCACGCGTCTCTTCCTTCACAATACCACTCCATCGTTTTCCACATTTTGATGAAACGGCATGACACGGTACAGCGGCGTATTCCATTCAGATTGACTAAAGGCGATAATAGTTAATACCCTGCTTGTTTCCAACTCAATCGGGAACAACCGCTGCTCAACGAGTCCCTACGGGTCTATCGACCCGAAGGGTCGTAGACGAGTCTTCGACCGGAACAGTGACTCCACTTGCGGATCCATGGCACCATTCACGAGAATGAGTAAATCATAATCTGAGTCCGCTTGTGCGGTACCACGTGCTCGTGAACCGTAGAGTATAACCTCCGCGTCAGGATCCAGCGAACGTATCGCCTCACGGCAGCGGGTAAGCAGCGTTCGTTCTTCAGACGACATAGTATTGTGTTCTTCCAAGCGCTTCATAAACTCTCTCTTGAGAGTGATTTGAAATTAGATTCAGTTATGGGCGTGTGCAACACTCCCGATTTCCCTCGAGTTCAAGCCATCTAGTCATGGCATCACTCAATAAGAATGATTTACTTCGTCACTTGCACAATTGCTATCGTTATCGCCGCGAGGCTTGCCAAAAAACCGTAGCCCTGAAGGTGAGAATCTGCAATGTTTTGGTCAGACAAGAATGTCTGACCTACCCCGCTAAATGCCTTTTTCAGCAACCTGCTAGGCGATCCCGCTAAAGGATGAGCCATGTCCGGCGAACAGCAACCACGACGCCAACCGTTTTTTTTCTTTGGTTCTTCGCAAAATCCTCAGTCCCCACTTCTATTCCTTTCCATTCGACAATTCCATGATCCCTCATTTCCAATTTGCAGCCCGTGTTTCACTGCTTTCAGGTCCTTCACGAATTGTCAGCTTACACTCTGGCGCTTGCGCGAGGTTCACCGTGAATCGTCAAGCATTCTCCCTACAGCGCTGCTCATATCCGGAATGTGCTCGCTGCACACAACGTAAACCGTTTCGTGGTCGATGTCGAAATAGTGATGGGCAATAATGTCTCTCATGCCCATAGCCTTTTTCAGTCAATTTGCGGATACTTAGAAAATAATTCTCCTTGTGTAATTTTGTCCAACTGCTTCAGCGCTTCTCCTACGCCGATCAACTGCAGGCAAATGCTATCCAGTTTCTCAAGACCAACATCATCCCTGACAAAATCGTCCGCCGACTTAATTGCGTTGAATCTTTTCTGTATCTGTCCCATCGAAAAATGAAGATCCTGCAAGATGTCGACGACCAAATCCTCGTCATACATAAATAGCGTCTCGCAGGATTCTCTGCCTAAGCGATTTATTCATCCTTTCTCTCAACCTTATGACATCGACCTTGTCGCCCAAGCCTTCTTCAAGCGCCTGCTTGATTCCAATTAAATAAAACAAATCAGGCTTTTCAAGCTCAACGACGATATCGATATCGCTTCCGTTTAACACCTCATTTCTTGCATAACTGCCGAACAGGCCAATTTTTTTTACTGCATACTTGCGCCCGAACTCATCCTTGTGCGCTGCAATGAACTTAATGATATCGTCTTTAACCATACTTTTCCTCACCAAAGAGATTGCCGAAAATAACATCACGGTCTGCCATACATCCGCCCGTTCAGAATCTGGCGCTCAATCGGCCTGTCTGCCACAGGCAGGCAACAGGCAGGCAACAGGCAGGCCTGAGGACAATCATCAGGTCCTCATACCGTTCAACCGTCCGGACAACAAACTCATCGGTAACGCTTCAATTTTTCAGAACTGAATCAAATTTACAGAATCTTTGAACCTTTCGGAGTGATATTGCGCATAAATGACATTTTTTAAGACCGACTCGCTCGTGATGATCGTCGGATACAATTTCACGGGCGATACGTCCCCCGTGTTTACTCCGGCAAGCGAAGCGAGGTCGGATAATCCTCCCAACGCACTCAACTTGCTTTTGTGCGTCTCGGGTAGGAGCACCGTTGTCGATCTGAAAGATTCGGGTAAAAGCAGACTGACAACGATTGCGAGGGCCGCAGAAATTCCAACGACGTATGCGATAAGCTTTCGCGAATTCCACAGCGCTGAAAGAATCTCGACGATGTCGATGGAGCTTTCGTGTGTTTCTGGAGATGGATTATTTTCGTCTGCCACTGCAATCGTCTTTCTTCGTGAATGGGGAAACGGTCAGATCATGCCTTCTTTCTTCAAAAACTCTTTTGTACTGGCAAAGAGAACGCCCGCATCTGTTTTGAAACCAGCGTAATCGTCCTTCGTGACAGCGTAGGACGCATTATAGTCCGCCTCTTCCCGATACTTCATAAGCCGTGCGAAAATATGTGACACTTGCGTAGACACGATACCCGGCTTGACAAAATGGAGACCAAGGAGACGCAGAGCACCTTCATGGGTTTTCGGCTCAAGCTCTTTTCCTATGAGTAACGCACGGACGCAATGGAACACGGCATAGTACAATCTTGATACACCTCCGGCATAAAATCTTTCGCGTTCTAATGCGTCCGCTTCCTTCAAACATTCTTCCGCACGCACAATCTCCTCCCGAACATTGCTGCGTATATTGGCCTCGGTCAAATCGGTATTCCTTCTTTCTCAATATCGAGAGCCAGCCTTCTCTCACGCTCCAGAAGATGAGAGAACTCTTTCCATGAAAGAACGAGAGATGAAATGACAACAATATACCGCGTTTCCACCTCGACGACAATGTCAATGATCCTTCGCTTCATTGGCTTGTCCAAGTCGTCGACAAGAATGGCCAAGTCAACGTCCGATTCCGCATCATAATCGCCGCGTGCCTTCGAACCGAATACGTATAACCCTTTCAACCGGCTGCCGACAAGGCCGTTGACACGTTCTCTAATTTCTGCAACAGCCTTTTTTTCGTCGCCCGTGAGGTGTTCAAGGCCGTCAATAGAAATTGAATTTTCCCCGGCAATCTTGTTCATTCCGCCCTTCTATCATTTTACTACTTTCACTTTGTCACCTGCGCAATCGCTACGGTTAGTGCTGCAAGGCTTGCCATAACCGTAACCCCGGCGCTGACGATCGATAACGTTTTGCCTTCTCAACGAGTCGAGGTCGTTAGACCCGGCGGGCCTACGGCTCTTCGAGCCGATAGGCTCGTAGAGAGTTGTCAACAACAAAATCTCTTGCTTGCGCAAGCCACGGCTGCA